>JAQUSM010000044.1 GCA_028715095.1 Candidatus Omnitrophota bacterium | reverse complement strand
CTTCAGTGTATCCGGTTTCTTTGGGTATGCTTAAGAGCCCGGGGGAGATGGGCATTGATATCGCAACCGGAGAAGGCCAGAGTTTAGGCATACCTTTATCTTTTGGCGGTCCGTATTTAGGGTTTATCGCGGTAAAAAAAGAGCATATGCGCCAGCTGCCCGGCAGGATAGTAGGGGCAACCGTGGATAAAGATAATAAGCGGGGTTTTGTTTTGACTCTGCAGGCGCGTGAACAGCATATCCGCAGAGAAAGGGCTACTTCCAATATCTGCTCTAACGAAGCGCTTTGCGCGTTGCGTGCCTTGATATATACTTGCCTTTTGGGCAAGTCCGGTTTTCATGAGCTAGCCAGGTTAAATTACCAGAAGGCGGAGTTTGCCAAGGCAACATTAGATAAAGTCACCGGAGTAAAGGTTAAGCGCAGCGCGCCGACATTTAATGAATTTACGATCTGTCTGCCTAAGAATGCCGATGAAGTAGTCTGCAGCCTGATCGATAAAGGGTTTGCCTGCGGTTTTCCGCTGGGCAGATTTTATAAAGGGCTGGATAATTATCTTTTGGTCGCGGTTACGGAAAAACGCACTAAAGAAGAGATTGTACAATTCGCCAACAGCCTGGAGGCAGCGCTATGCAGCTAATCTTTGAGAAAAGCCGGCCCGGCCGAAAGGGGTTTGCGCTTCCTGAGTTAGATGTGCCGGTAGGGGCTGGTTTAGCTGAAAAGTATTGCCGTAAACAGGCAGCTTCTTTGCCTGAAGTTTCTGAATTAGACGTGGTGCGCCATTTTTCTAATTTAAGCCGCCTGAACTTCTCGGTGGATACAAATTTCTATCCTTTGGGTTCCTGTACTATGAAATATAATCCTAAATTTACCGAGAAAGCCTGCGCTCTGGAGGGTTTTAGCGACCTGCATCCTTTGCTGCCTCAACTTCTGGGAGGAGGTATGCTTGCCCAGGGATCTTTGGAGGTCCTGTATAATACAGAAAGATTGCTTAGCGAAATTACGGGGATGTATGCTTTTACTACTCATCCGCTTGCCGGAGCGCACGGTGAGTTAACCGGTGTCATGTTGATCGCCGCATATCATAAGCACAATGGAGAGAGAAGAAAACATATCATTATTCCGGATTCTTCGCATGGCACTAATCCTGCCAGCGCCGCAATTGCCGGATATAACGTAGTAGTTATCCCGACGGATAAAGACGGCCTCCTGGATATGAGCGCATACAAAAAGGCCTTAAGCCGGGAAACCGCAGCAGTTATGCTTACCTGTCCGGATACGCTCGGGTTTTTCAATCCTAAAATAAAAGAGATAGCGGATTTAGCGCACGCAGTTGGGGCATTGATGTATTATGACGGAGCTAACCTTAACGCGATACTGGGAAAATGCCGCCCGGGAGACATTGGTTTTGATGTAATACACCTTAACCTGCATAAAACTTTTGCTACTCCGCATGGCGGAGGAGGACCGGGAGCAGGACCGGTAGGGGTGTGTGAAAAGTTAGCGGATTTTCTTCCTATATCCAGGGTTATCCGCCGCTCTGACGGGACATTTGCTTTAGATTACCATAAACATAAATCCATCGGCTATATCGCTCCTTTTTATGGGAACTTTGGCGTGATCTTGAAAGCATACGCGTATATTTTATGTTTAGGCAGGGCCGGGCTTATTGAGGCCAGTGAAAACGCGGTATTAAGCGCAAATTATTGCCTCAGCCGCCTGAAAGATTATTATGAACCGGCTTACGGCAAAAGATGCATGCATGAATGTGTTTTGTCTGCGGCCAGGCAGTTGGAGCACGGGGTACATGCCTTGGATATCTCCAAATACCTTATTGATAAAGGATTCCATCCGCCGACGATATATTTTCCTTTGATCGTAAAAGAGGCGATGATGATTGAGCCTACAGAAACCGAGAGCAAGGAAACGCTTGATGAGTTTATTGATTGTTTGATTGAAGCTGCTTCGCTTGCTGAGTCCAATCCTGAGGCCCTGCATTCAGCTCCGCTGTCTATGCCGGTTAAACGGCTTGATGAAACAAAAGCCGCCCGGGAACCAAATTTGCGCTGGCAGCAAAAATAAGAAAATCATGAAGGAATTCAGGCTTATCCGCTCAATGCCGGCAAGCGCCGAATATAATATGGCGTTGGATGAGAAAATATTCCATCGCTATATAGAAGATGGTATTCCGGTGCTGCGGATATATGGATGGCAGGGGCCTTCATTTACGTACGGTATAGGGCAGAATCCTGAAAGCCAGCTCGACCTGAAATTATGCCAGCGTGACGGCGTGCAGATCGCGCAAAGAATTACCGGAGGAGGCATACTCTTCCATCATCGCGAGATCACATACAGCCTTGTTTGTTCCAAAGAAGAGATTGGCGAGGATAAAAAAGTTTTTGTCTCCTACCGGCAGATTTGCGCTTTCCTGATTTATTTTTATAAATCCCTGGGTTTAAATGCTTCTTTCGCGCTGGAAGCTGATGATTTTAAAAATAAGAGCCTGCCGCATCAATTATGTAGCGCTTCGCATGAAAAATATGATATTGTTATAGGCGGAAGAAAGATTGGAGGCAACGCCCAGAAACGCGGGCGCCAGGCTGTATTCCAGCATGGTTCTATTCCGCTTAGTATTGATTGGCAGTTTTTGCGCCGGTATGTACGCCTGTTGCCGGATAACATTTCTTCGGGAGCCACGGCATTGGCTGAAGAGTTGGCAGTTATGCCGGAGAGGCAGTTCCTGGAGCAGAAACTTGTTGACGCTTTGGCGCATGTGTATGGAGTTTCTTTTATAGCCTGTAGACAGTGTATGTAATTCTATGTGTATCATCTACTTATGCAAGAAATACTTTTGATAATGTTTATAGGGCGGTGAATTAAGAACGAAAGATTTGTTTTGTAACTGATTATATTGCAATGGATTATATAGACTGTCTACAGAGATCTACAGAGATGAAGAAGCCGGAGTGGCTGAATAAAAAGATTTCGCTTAGGGATTGCAGCCAGGTAAAGAATTTACTTAAAGACCTGCGGCTGCATACGGTTTGCGAAGAGGCGCTCTGCCCGAACATGGGGGAGTGTTTTAATAAAAGCCAGGCGACATTCATTATTCTTGGGGCAATCTGCACGCGCAGCTGCCGTTTTTGCGGGGTGGCTAAGGGCCGGCCGCTTGCTCCTGATGCTGACGAGCCAAGGCGCATTGTTGAGGCTGTGCAGAAAATGGGGTTAAAGCATGTGGTTATTACCAGTGTTACCCGTGATGACTTGATTGACGGAGGCGCATCGGTATTTGCGGAAACTATTTTACGCCTGCGTTCTGTACCCAGGAAGGTTTCAATCGAAACGCTTATACCGGATTTTAATGCTGATGAAAAGTCTTTAGGCGCGCTTGCGCAAGCCAACCCCGATATTATCGCCCACAATATGGAAACAGTGCCGCGGTTATATAAAGATATACGGCCGCAAGGAGCAGAATACCGGCGTTCGCTGGAGGTATTAAACATGTTAAAGCGTATTGCTCCGGGAATACCGCTTAAATCCGGGATCATGCTTGGACTGGGTGAAAAAAAAGATGAGGTTTTCTCGGTTTTTGGCGACCTTATCAAAGCAGGTTGTTCGTTGTTGAGTATAGGCCAGTATCTTGCGCCGAGTAATAAACATTTTCCTGTGCAGCAGTATGTCAGGCCTGAGGCCTTTCAAGAATATAAGGATGAAGCCATCAGGCGGGGGTTTGCTTTTGTAAAAAGCGGCCCGTATGTCCGCAGCTCTTATGCTGCTTACGAATATATGCAATGAGACAAAAATCCTCCAGTAACGGGTTCATTGAACATTCCCTGATGGGCGTTTTATCGTTTATTAAAACCTCTTTATTTGCCGAGGAGTATGCTTTAAAACGCGGGTTTATGCAATCCCTGGACCAGAGGATAAAAACACTAAGCTTTGTTTTGTTGATTATCGCCACGCTCCTGACAAAAAACATTTTAGTTGTTTTCTGCCTCTATTTATTTTGTTTGTTTCTGGCTGCCATCTCTAAAATCGGCCTGGGTTTTTTCCTGAAGCGCACCTGGGTATTTATTCCCTTATTTTCGTTATTTGTCGCGCTGCCTGCTTTATTCAGTAATTTTACTCCCGGGGCGGAATTGATCAGTTTCAAAATCGCCGGTTTTCCGCTGGTAATTACCCGGCCGGGGGTATTGACTGTCTTGTTATTTGTTTTGCGCGTTGCCGCCGCGGTTTCTTTTGCCGTTTTATTAAGCATCACTACGCGGCATTTTGATTTGTTAAAGGTCCTGCGCATTTTTGGGATCCCCCAGGTTTTTGTGATGACCCTTGGGGTCTGTTACCGCTATATTTATCTTCTTATAGGAATAATCGAAAATACGTATCTAGCCATTAAGAGCAGGGTGGGTTCAGTTGTACATTATAAAAGAGGCCAGCAAATAGTCGGCTGGAATATCGCTTTTCTCTGGGTGCGTTCGTGCCGGTTAAATGAAGATGTATATAAAGCCATGCTTTCCCGGGGATACAGCGGGCAGCCGTATGTATTGGATGATTTCCGCACGCGCTTAAAGGATTGGCTGTGGCTGGCATTTACAGGAGTGATACTAATATGGATTATCCGGTTTTTTCATTAAAAAATGTCTGGTTTTCTTATTTAGGCAGGTTCCCGGCTTTGGCTGCAGTGGATATTGATATTAAGCCTGGTGAGAAGATTTCCATTATCGGCGCAAACGGTTCAGGAAAGTCCACGCTTTTGCATTTGCTGGATGGCCTGATTTTTGCGGATAAGGGGCTGGTGAATTTTTGCGGTAAAGAGTTAAATGAGAAAAGTTTTAATGATATTGAATTCTCGGCTGATTTCAGGCGTAAGGTAGGGTTTGTTTTTCAGAATCCCGATGTGCAGTTGTTCTGCCCGAGCGTTAAAGAGGATATTATCTTTGGGCCGCTCCAGCTGGGTGTAGCGAAAAACGAGATCCAAAGCCGCCTTGAAAGATTCGTAACAATATTGGGTATCCGGGATTTACTGGACAGGTCGCCAAACCAATTAAGCATAGGGGAGAAGCGCAAAGTAGCCGTAGCCTCCACTTTAATTATTGAACCGGATATCATTATTCTGGATGAACCGACAGCCGGGCTTGACCCGTCAACTACAAGGCATATTATCGACCTGCTTCTTGATGAGAATGTTGCCGGGAAAACCATTATCACCTCTACGCATGATCTGCACATTGTAGGGGAGATCTCGGATACAGTTTATGTTTTTGGCGCGGATAAAAGAATAGTTAAGTCCGGACCGGCGGATAATATTTTAAATGATTTGGCCTTGCTTACCGCCAATAACCTTGTGCATATCCACAGCCACAGGCATAAAGATAAGATGCATATCCATCCGCATGTGCATTTGGACCATCATGATGAGGAGCATTGAAATGAAAAGAGATAGCTCCCCAGGAAAAGTTTTTTGTACGCCCCTTAAAGGCAGGCAAAGATTCTTACGTTTATTTGGGGAATCAAGTAAGCAGCATGGTTTAGCCTCCGGATACGTAACTTTAAAAAGCCAGGAATCGGTTGGCCTGCATAACACTAAAAATAAAGAGGAGGCCTTGATTATTTTAGAAGGCCAGGCCCAGGTGTTGTATGGAAAACGCTCCAGAATTAAAGTAAAAAAGAACTGCTTTGTTTATATCCCGCCTAAGACCGACCACGACCTCAAAAACACAGGTAAAAGTATTTTAAAATACGTTTACATAACTTCTTCTTAGTTATAAAACAATTATTTTTTGTTGAATTATAGTAATTGTTTTGTAAGTCAAAGAGGGGCGATGAGTTATGTAAAGCGTCTTGATATTTAATATTATTAGGGTAGAATAATATTATGGCGGAATTCTTTAGGCCCCAGATGGATTATATTTTCTTCATATATGGGATGAGTTTCTTTATCTTTTCCGCCGCCTGCCTGTTGTTAGTAAAAATCCAAGAAATAAAATTGCCCTGGTTGTGGCTGGGATTGTTCGGTTTTACCCATGCCATTAATGAATGGCTGGATTTATTTTCCATAAGCATCGGAGATACTGCTATATTTAGCCTGCTGCGCCTGCTGGTAATGCTGTTGTCGTTTATCTTGCTGGCGGAGTTCTGCCGGTTGAGTTATTTAACGCTAAGAGGGAAAACTTTGAGCCAGTGGTTTTTTGTCCCCTGGCTGCTATTTGTCTGCCTGGGCTGGTATTTTGGCGGAAACAGCGGGTTTAATTTTACCTGTCGTTATTTCCTGGGGTTTGTCAGCGCATTTAGCGCAGGGGTCATCCTTGTCCTTTATGCCTTAAGATTAAAAAGCACCCAGAGGCGTTTAATCGCTACCTTGGGATTTTTTATCGGAGCATATTCTTTTACCCAGCTTGTAATTTCAAACCCGCCGTTTTTGCTTAAAACTACCTTTTTAGACCAGGATAATTTTGTCTGGCTTACCGGTTTTCCTATACAACTACTGCGCTGCGTTTTAGCTATGTGCGCTGCTTTTACTACCTTGGCATACTGGTATTTTATACAAAAAGGGCCTGATAAAATTGAATCGGGCCAAAAGAAAAGAAAACAGGTCTTGTCGCTGGGGATAGTTTATCTGATCCTGATATTTCTGGGCTGGTTGATTACGCAGGGCATCGGCGTTTATTTACAGCGTTTAAATGTCAGTGAGTTGTCTGCTAAGGCCAATACTGTTTCAGCTGCAATAAATTACCGCAACGTGGCAGAGTTGGCTGGTTCGTCCGCCGATATTGGCACCCCCGCTTATGAACGCCTCAAGGAACAGCTTAAGGCGGTAATCAAGGTTAATTCCGATTTAAGATTTGTTTATTTAATGCGTTTTGTTAACGGGAAAATAATCTTTCTTGCGGACTCAGAGCCGGATCAATCTGCCAATAGTTCTCCTCCGGGGCAGGTTTATACAGAGGTGCCTCCGGAGTTAAAGAATAAATTCTTAAGCCGCCAGGCCTTTATTGTCGATGCTTACGCCGATAGATGGGGCAGTTGGATTTCCGTCTTTTCCCCGGTTATCGATTCAAGAAGCAACGAAATAACCGGTTTAGTCGGTATGGACATGGACGCAAGGACCTGGCAGCAGAAGATGTTCCTCTTCCGGCTGGTTGGTATTTTTATCAGTTTTTGTATGTTTATTTTATTTTCCGCTTTCTTTATTATTAACCAGATTAACCGGGCTTCTACCGGGAAAATAGCTGTTTCTCAAAAACACCTGCAGACTTTGATTGATAATATTCCCAGCCCGGTTTTCTATAAGGACACTCAGGGTAAATATTTAGGGTGCAATTTTTCCTTTGCGCAATTCTTTGGATTGACAAAAGAGTCTGTGATCGGCAAGAGTTTCTTTGATATTAACCCGCAGCAGCCCGCGGAAATAAATTACCGCATAGACGCAGAACTTTTCAGCCTGCCCAATGGAGGCTCCAAGACTTACGAGTCTGAAATACTGGACGCGCGAGGTGAAAAACATATAATGCTCTTGAGTAAATCCACTTATCCGGGCCCGGATGGAAAGATTGCCGGGTTAGTGGGTGTGATGCAGGATGTTACCGACCGCAAGATGATGCTGGAGGAATTGGAGCATAAAAATACGGCGCTAGAGAAGCTGGACCAATTAAAATCGGATTTTGTCGCCATGGTTTCTCATGAACTGCCCACCCCGCTTTCTATAACTAAAGAAGGCGTCAGCCTGGTCCTGGATGGGATTGCCGGCACTATTAATTCCAAACAGAGCAAAATCCTTACTACCTCCAAGAATAA
>JAQUSM010000043.1 GCA_028715095.1 Candidatus Omnitrophota bacterium | reverse complement strand
GGGATAGTGGAGATGACCCGCGAACGTATCCACAAAACTGTGCAGATGCTGTCTTTTCATCCCTGCCCGTATTGCAAAGGAAAAGGCAAGCTGCGCTCACCGCAAACCCTGGGAATTTTTGCTTTAAAGGAACTTAAGCGCTATCTCAAGGGCAAAACCTTAAAACAGGCATCGGTTACTTTGGCACCGCCTGTGATCGATGAAATTCTAAAAGATAAGGAGGCCCTGCGCGCGATTGAGCACAAATACAGGATCAAGGTCAACTTAATCTCTAACCCAGCCGCGCACCTAGAAGATATCAAAATATCTTAAGATATCGAGGTGTATCTCTTTAGATATGCCTTGACCCCTGTCTATAGTAGATATATAATATATATTTCAAATTTTACTTTCACGGCCAGATTTTAGTTACCTTAAGGAGGATGACAAATGTATGCAATAGTTGAAGTTGGAGCAAAACAGTATAATGTGAAAAGAGATGATGTTATTGAAGTGGATAAGCAGCTGGTTGATAAAGGCAAGGATATTATTTTAGATAAGGTTTTATTGGTATGCAAAGATAAAACTGTGGAGATCGGCCAGCCTTATGTCAAAGGCGCTAAAGTTGAGGCAGTAGTTTTAGGGGCAACCAAGGGAGAAAAAACCACGGCTTATAAATACCGCCGCAGAAAGAACTCGCATTGGGAAAAAGGCCACCGCGCCCAGCTTACCGAGCTTAAGATTAAATCTATTGATTTAAGCCGTTAAATTAGCGGAACAATATGTTCATTGATAGCGCTAAAATAATTGTCCGGGCTGGCAGCGGGGGCAGGGGTTGTAAAAGCCTCTACCGCGATAAGTACCAGCGCAAAGGCAAACCTGATGGCGGAGACGGTGGCAAAGGCGCCGATATTATTTTTCGCGCTGACCATAACCTGCTTACGCTTTTGGATTTCCAGCATCACCGGCATTTTTTCGGGGCCCATGGCGGCCACGGCAGCGGTAACCATAAAAAAGGCAGGGCCGCAGAGGATGTAATCGTGCGTGTGCCGATGGGCACGACTATCCAGGACGCAGCAACCGGTTCTGTTTTGCGTGATTTAAGCCAGGATGGCCAAGAGGTTATTATTGCCAAGGGCGGAAAAGGCGGCATAGGCAATTGCCACCGCGAAGAACCGACTCCGGGAGAGCCGGGCGAAGAAAGAACGATTATCCTGGATTTGAAGCTCCTGGCTGATGTGGGCGTGGTGGGGTTTCCTAACGCGGGAAAATCCACCTTGATTACGGCGATTTCAAACGCCCGGCCGAAGATCGCGGCTTATCCGTTTACGACAATGGGCCCGGTTTTAGGGGTGGTTAACGCGACGCATAAGAAATTTGTTATTGCTGATCTGCCTGGTTTAATTGAGGGGGCTTCAGAAGGACGCGGCCTGGGGGATAAATTCTTAAAGCATCTTGAGCGTACCAGTGTCTTAATCCACCTGGTGGATATGGCGGGTTTTGAGGGCAGGGACCCGGTTGATGATTATAAAAAGATTAACCTGGAATTAAAAAATTACAGCAAGGATATTTACAAAAAGCCGCAGGTTATCTGCGCCAATAAAATGGATATTGCCGGTTCTGTTGAGAATTTAAAAAGGTTTAAGAGGGTGGTCAAGAAGCCGGTTTATCCGATTTCGGCGCTGGAGAAGACGAATTTAGTGGAGTTAATCGATGCAGTCGCAAAAAAATTATAAAAGGGTTGTAATCAAGATAGGCTCAAGCCTGTTTGCAACTCAAAACTCCAGGCTGGATATGGGCCTGGTTAATAGCATCGCCGGACAGATCTGCGGTTTGATCAAGGAAGGCAAAGAGGTGGTGATAGTTTCTTCGGGAGCGATTGCTTTAGGCATGTCAATTTTAAAGCTTGCGAACCGGCCTAAGGAGCTGGCGTATCTTCAGGCTGCCGCGGCAATTGGCCAGCATGAGCTGATGCATGTTTATAAGTCAGCGCTTAAGAAATATAAATTAAATTGCGCTCAATTACTGCTTACCTGGGATGATTTTCTCGGGATTCGTTACGCAAACGCCAAGCATACTTTGGATACTTTATTGAAATTAAAATGCGTGCCGATTATAAATGAGAATGATACGGTTGCTACTGAAGAAATCAAGTTTGGCGATAATGACCGTTTGTCGGCTTTGGTTTCTATATTAGTGGGGGCGGATCTTTTAATTATTCTTTCCGACGTGGAAGGCCTATTGGATAAAAACAAAAAGGTTATACGCAGGGTGGATAAAATTACCGGTGAAATAAAATCTTTGGCCTGTCCGACTAACAAAAAGACATGCGTCGGAGGAATGGCGACTAAAATAGAGGCAGCGCGCATTGCGGTTGAGGGAAAGGTTCCTTGCGTAATCGCTAATGGCCGAAAGCAGAGAGTTATCGGCCAGTTGGCAAATAATCCTTTTTGCCAGGGCACCATATTTTTACCTAAATGAAAGAAAATCTTAAAAAAGAAATAGAAAATACCGCAAAAGGGGCTTTAGAGGCTTCCCGGGTGTTAGCTAACCTGCCTTCGGCTGTCAAAGACGCGGTGCTTAAGGATATGGCTGCCGCTTTATTGAAAAATAAGGCGGATATTTTAAAAGCTAACCGGAAGGATATTGCCGCCTCCCGCACCAAGCCTAAGGCTTTTATCGACCGGCTTGCTTTGGATGAGGAAAGAATTAAACAGATGGCGGAGGGATTGCTTAATGTCGCCAAGCTTAAGGATCCGGTAGGCGAGCTTATCCGCGGCTGGGATACCGCTAACGGCTTACACATCCAGAAGGTGCGTTCACCTATCGGGGTGATTGCCATAATTTATGAATCCCGTCCTAATGTTACCGCTGATTGCGCCGGGCTTTGCCTTAAGTCGGGCAACAGCGTAATTTTGCGCGGCGGAAGCGAGTCAATAAATTCTAACCTGGCGATTTATAAAGCGCTTAATTCAGCGATAGAAAAACACGGTTTGCCTTCCGGTTTGATAAATTTGATTAAAACAACCGACCGTAAGGCGGTGGATGTTTTGTTAAAGCTGAATAATTATATTGACCTGGTTATCCCCCGCGGCGGGGAAGAGTTGATTAAAAAAGTAGTCAGCTCTTCGCGCATACCGGTAATCAAGCATTATAAAGGCATCTGCCATGTTTATGTGGATGAATGGGCGGATTTGAATATGGCGGAGAAGATTTGTTTTAACGCTAAAGTGCAGAGGCCGGGAGTTTGTAATGCCATGGAGAGCATGCTGGTGCACCGCGATGCGGCCGTAAGGTTTTTGCCCGGGATGCTTAAGAAATTTAAGGAAGCCGGCGTTGAGATCCGCGGTTGCCCCCTAACCCGCAAGATCGCCAAGTGGGCAAGGCGGGCGACTGAAAAAGATTACCGTACTGAATACCTGGATTTAATCCTTTCGGTAAAGATAGTCGAAGGCATAGATGAGGCAATTGCCCATATAAATAATTACGGCTCGCATCACTCAGACAGCATTGTTACGGAAAATTATGATGAGGCGTTGAAATTCTTAAAGCGGGTGGATTCGGCATGTGTTTATTTAAACGCGTCAACCCGTTTTACCGACGGAAACCAGTTCGGCATGGGTGCGGAGATCGGCATCTCCACGGATAAGCTGCATGCCCGCGGGCCTATGGCGCTTGAAGAGTTGACTACCTATAAATATATGGTCTTAGGCTCTGGACAGGTCAGGCAATGAAGATCGGTATCCTGGGCGGGACCTTTAATCCGGTGCATATCGGACATTTGATCCTGGCGGAAGAGGCAAGGGAAAAATTAGCCCTGGATAAGATTATTTTTATCCCGACATCCCTGCCGCCGCATAAAGATAATTTTAATATTGCTCCGGCGGATAAAAGGCTTAAAATGTTAAGGCTGGCTATCAAGGGCAATAAATATTTTGCGGTTTCAGATGTCGAGATTAAACGCAAGGGCCGGTCTTATACAATTGATACATTAAAGGAATTAAAAAGCAAATACAGCCAGGATGAGCTTTATTTTATTATCGGCTCAGACCTGCTTAAATATTTAAATGAATGGAAGGATTTAACCGAAATAATCAAGATGGTTAAATTCGTGGCGGCTACGCGGCCGGGTTATCCGCTGGAGCAAATACCGCATTATATCAAGACTATGGCTATCCGGGCAGTGGATGTCTCGGGTTTTGAAGTGCGGTTATGTGTGCGGGAAGATAAATCGTTCCGCTATCTGGTCCCGGAGGCAGTTTTCGATTATATAAACAAGAACAAATTATATTGTAGACAGTCTACGTAACTGTTTGATAATAAATGTGTTATGAAACAAATATTTATAAGAGAAATAATGTATTAAAATGAAGAATTATTTTATTTTCTTAAACCAAAATATTTGTTATATAATTAATTGTCTTGCAATAGGTTATATAGACTGTCTACTATTATGATAAAGGTTGCGCCATCAATATTATCGGCTGATTTTAGTAATCTTGGCGCTGAACTTAAAAAAGTCCAGCGCGCGGGAGCGGATTTAATCCACGTTGATATAATGGACGGCCATTTTGTGCCGAACATTACAATTGGCCCGGTAGTGGTAAAATACATCCGTAAGACGACCAGGCTTCCGCTGGATGTGCATTTAATGATTGAGAACCCGGCTAAGTACATAGACGCTTTTGTTGAGGCAGGAAGCGATATGATTACCGTGCATATTGAAGTTGTCAGCCTTAAAGAGTTGGCGGCTATCGCTAAAATACTTAAGAGACGAGGGGTAAAATTCGGGATATCTTTAAATCCGGCGACCCCTTTGGCTAAAATTAAAAAAGCCTTAGCGCTGGTGGATTTTGTTCTGGTAATGTCGGTTAACCCGGGTTTTGGCGGCCAGGCTTTTATTCCGTCGGCGTTAACCAAGATACGGCAGCTGC
The DNA here is from genome assembly GCA_028715095.1 of Candidatus Omnitrophota bacterium. Classification (GTDB taxonomy): domain Bacteria; phylum Omnitrophota; class Gorgyraeia; order Gygaellales; family Profunditerraquicolaceae; genus UBA6249. Next base: position 3,033 of record JAQUSM010000043.1, on the reverse strand, counting down.
GCGCAATCTTTAAGAAAGATATCGCCGTAGACGGAGGGATTAATCATATTACCGGCAGGCAGGTAAAAGAGGCGGGGGCAAATATCCTGGCAGCCGGATCATATATTTTCGGGGCAAAGAATACAAAGAAAGCAATTAACAGTTTAAGATAAGGCACCCCGCGTTTATCGGAATTGCGCGGGTGTGTCTTTGTAGACAAGGAGAGATTAGATGAGCAATGCGGTTTCACAAATTAAATTCGGCACCGACGGTTGGAGGGCAATTATCGCCGACACATACACTTTGGAGAACGTAAGGATTTTGGCCCAGGCAGTAGCGGATTATTTAGGAGCCGGCAAGAAAGTCGCGGTGGGCTTTGATACGCGTTTTATGTCCGGTAAATTCGCGGAAGCCGCCGCAATAGTATTAAAGAACAACGGCATGGAGGTAATTCTTTCTGACCGGCCGACGCCTACCCCGGCATTAAGTTTTATCGTAAAGAGCCACAAGTTGGATTTGGGGATTATGATTACCGCATCCCACAACCCCGCGGAATATAACGGGTTTAAGATTAAGAATTCCGCAGGCGGAGGAGCAAGCCAGGAGATAACCCGGACGGTTGAGGGTTTGCTTGGCAGGAATCCGGTAAAGGATGCAGCTTTGGTTGATCCGATTAAGCCGGTCGATATCACCAAAGATTACATAAGTTTTATCCGTAATTATATTGATTTAAAAAAGATCAAGAACAAGAAATTCAAAGTCCTGGTTGATTCCATGTATGGGTCAGGAGACAGTTTTATCGCCCAGGTGCTTAAAGGCACAAGCATAAAGCTGGAGTTTATGCGCAATACGATTAACCCATCTTTCGGCGGAGGCAGGCCTGAGCCGGTGGAGGAGAATTTGGAAGAATTAAAGGCGCGCGTAAAAAATGAAAAGTTTGATTTGGGTATTGCCCTGGATGGCGACGCCGACAGGATTGCCGCGGTTGCCCCCGGAGGAGTATTTATCCATCCGCAGAAGATTTTAGGGCTGCTGGCTTTGCATTTAAACCAGGACAGGCATTGGAGCGGCGGCTTGGTTAAGACGATTTGCGGCACGACGATGATGGACAATATCGCAAAATTCTTAGGGATCAAGCTTTATGAAACTCCCGTAGGTTTTAAATATATCTCAAATCTCATGGAGACCGAAGATATTGTTGCCGGCGGGGAAGAGGCAGGCGGCATGGGGGTGAAGGGTTATATCCCGGAGCGCGACGGAACCATGGCCGGGCTCCTGTTAATTGAGATGATGGTTTACCGCGGCAAAGACATGCTAAAGATCCTGAATGAAACCGAAAAAGCATTCGGTAAATATTATTATGTGCGCCAGGATTTGCATCTGGCCAAACGCGTTGAGCCAAAGAAAGAAAATTTACCCTCCGAGTTATTAGGCAGAAAAGTCGTGGAGGTCAAGGATTACGACGGGGTAAAGCTTATTTGCGAAGACCAGAGTTGGCTGATGTTCCGCGGTTCGGGTACTGAGCCGATTATGCGCACTTACGCTGAAGCAAAGAGCCTGACTCAGGCAAAGAAACTGCTTGCGCTGGGCAAGGACATAATCTTAAGAGATGTATAGGTTCAGCAGATTTGTTTTATTGGTAATTCTGAAATTATTTTTCTTTTTTGAAGTCAAGGGAAGAGACAATGTCCCTAAAAAAGGCGGCTTTATCCTGGCGGCTAACCACGTCAGCTACCTTGATCCTGTGGCAGTAGGGGCAGCGTGCCCGAGAACAGTGCATTTTATGGCCAGGGATAATCTATTCCTTAAGCCTGTATTGAAATCATGGCTTAAGGCGGTTGAGGTTATCCCGCTTAAAAGGAATTCCGCGGATTTATCGGCGATAAAAACAAGTTTACAGATTGTGCGTAAAGGCGGGGCATTGGCGTTATTTCCCGAGGGAACGCGCAGGACAAAAGAAAATATGTATTTAAACCCTGAGCCGGGAGTAGGTTTTTTGGCGGCAAAGGGAGGAGTCCCGGTGATTCCGGCTTTTATTTCCGGGACATATATAGCAATGCCGAGGCAGGCGCGTTCATTACGTTTGGCAAAAATACGCGTGTGCTTTGGGAAAGAAATTCATATAGAAAGGGGGAGGCCTTATCAGGAAACTTCGGATCTGATAATGGCTAATATTAAACAATTATCGAGTTAACCTAAAGACGTTGCAAAGCAATTCTTTATTGAGCAAAAACGATTAAGAAAGAATTGTTTTGTAAGTGTAAGTTACGCAAGAAGATATATAAAGCGTCTACATCATCTAAAAAGAAAGGGAGTAATTGAAATGTCAAGCACAACAAGAGAAGAATTGGAGCAGCTATATAATCAAAGTATCAAAGTTTTAAAAGAAGGCCAGGTCGTCAGCGGCAAGATTGTAGGGATCAAGAGCAAAGAAGTTTTGGTGGATGTGGGTTTTAAATCCGAAGGGATTGTGCCGATTACGGAGTTTTCCTCCGGAGATTTAGAGATCGGCAAGGAGATGGAGTTTTTGCTTGAGACCATGGAAAATGACGCCGGGGTAATGACATTATCCCGCGAAAAAGCCATGCGCATGCAAGGCTGGGATAAGATCGTGAAATTATCCAATGAAGGCACCCTGGTTGAAGGCAAGCCGGTTAAGAAAGTAAAGGGCGGGTTCCTTGTTGACATTATGGGAATAGAGGGGTTTTTGCCCAGCTCGCTTTCTTCCTTCCGTAACATTCCGGACAAGGATATCTTATATAAGATATTTAAGTTCAAGATTGTTAAGGTAAATAATTTACGCCGCAGTATTATTGTCAGCCGACGCGAGGCAGTGCAGGCAGACAGGGATGTGGCCAAAGGCAAGATCTGGGGGGAGTTAAAGATTGGCAATATTCATCCCGGGTTAGTCAAGGCGATTACCGACTTCGGAGCCTTTATTGATTTAGGCGGAGTCGACGGCCTGCTGCATATTACGGATATGTCCTGGTCAAAGATCAGCCATCCGAGTGAAATTGTCGCAATCGGGGACAAAATTGAAGTTATGATTTTGAA
>JAQUSM010000042.1 GCA_028715095.1 Candidatus Omnitrophota bacterium | reverse complement strand
AATTACCCAGATTTTCAACAAAAAAGTAATTAAAAAGAATACATACGCTGTCCCTATGCCGCTAAAATACTGATTTCTCTCCAATCCCTGGAAACCAGCCAGGAAACTACGCAATGAGTTCTGGTCAATAAGGGCGGTATATTTACCGGTTAAAGCAAAAAAACTATAAGCCAGTGTCCAGGATTCAATAAACAAATAATAGATGAAGATTACCAGGGGGCCGAATATTCCGATTACCCCGAAATACTTAATGAAACGGTTCTTCTGCCAAAGGCTGTGGAATATTCCGGGAGCGGTCCCATGGCCAAAACCTCCGCCGTAACGTCCAAGCGTCCACTCAATCCACATAAGGGGGATCCCTAAAAGAAGAAGGGAAATAAAATAAGGTATCATAAAGGCCCCGCCGCCATTTGCGGCAGCCTTGGCCGGAAAACGCAGGAAATTACCTAATCCGATGGCAGAGCCTGCCACAGCCATAATGATTCCCAGGCGCGAGCCCCAATTATCTCTTTTTTTATCTAAAGCCATAATTTCTTACTTATTACATATTCTTCAACGCTTCCTGGATTAACGGCAAAACCCCTTCTGCCTCCTCTTTAGTCAACCTGCCTAATTTGGCAAAAGCATATTCTCCGTTTCTATCCTTTATCTCCCTTACAATCTGGATCTTACGCGGGCCGTTGTTGTATGAATAAACGCTGACAACTATTTTACCACCGTCATTCTCCCAGAAACGGCTGAATATCTGCGCATCTAAATTGCTATCGTATGGCATTGCTCCTCCTTTTTATCTTTTCTTAGAATTTTTTTCCGTGCCGGTACGGCCGGGTCTTATTGTATTCCATTTTTTTCGATAACGCCTTCTCCAGATTAATCTTTCGCGAACCGCAATAATCAAATATACGGATACAGCAATCAGCCAGCTCTTCAGCCAGCTCTTCTTTTTTCCCGCCATTACGCATTGCCTCCAGGGCCTCAGATAACTCGGAATGCATAAGCGCGATCAACTCTCCGTCATTACGGTTATCCATCCACCAACCCTTGCTTTTAGCGGTACGGTGGCACTCTTTAATCAGATCATTAATTGCTAATTTCTTGTTTAACATCGGCTTTCTTCTCCTCTTTAGGCTTAAGTAATGCGTCGATGCCGCCAAAGACCTTGGCGGCGATATACTCCTTGGCATAAATACTGGGGCTGGATATTTCAATCATAGTAGCGCCCTTTTGCTCCTGGCTAAAAAATATCCCTACGGGAGTAGTATCTGTTTCCGACAAATAGACAGCAAGCATTTTCTTCTGAGCATCCTCGGCATATACATAAGGCTTGCCCTCCTCTTCTTTTCCTCCTTCTTTCAGGATATCTTTAACTTTAGCATAACAGCTGTCATAGTCTAAGGCAAAAGATTTCTTCAGGGCCTCTTTGCGGCCCTCTTCCAAGATCCGGGTTGAAACTCCGGCAAAACCCTTAGCTGCTTCTTTGATTGTCGTACATCCCGATAAAACAACGGACGACAGACAGCAAATGGCAATTAAGATGCGCCTCGTATTTATTTTCATTGCTCCTCCTGTTTATTCATTAACCAACTGCCAAATCTTATCCAAATTATTTCTTGCTTCCATCTCTCCGCGCCTGGCGAATTCATCGGCTCTGTGCAGCTCCAGCCAAAACAAACCTGTGGTATCCGGATGCAAGACAATGTCTGCCAATTCGCCTTCACGCCTGGCTACCTCCGACTGCAAAACCTCAACACTGCTGAAAATAATATCCACTATATTAAGTTTAAAGATATTCTTTAGCCTGCCGAACCAGCCAAGAGGTTTATTTTGCTGGGCCAAGGCACCGGGCTCAGGCAAAACGCCTTCTTTAAGTTTTACCAATTGCCTCAAAATATCCTCGCGCGAAGGGGTAACATTTACAGCGATAATCTTCTTGACGCCTATCTGCATTAAAGACTCGGTAGGTAAAGGGTTGGTCACGCCTCCGTCAAAAAGTACCTCTTCTTTAAACTTAAAAGGAGCAAATACCCCCGGCATGGAACAGCTGGCCATTATAGCATCAACCAATAAACCTTTATCCAGAATCCTCGGTTCCTTCCTGCGCACATCGCTGGCGATGATCTTTAAAGGAAGCTTCACGTCATAAAAAGTCTTATCGCCTAAATGTTTCTTTAAGAAACGGCGCAGTTTATTGCCTTTAATAAAGCCAAAGCGCGGGAAGGTCAGATCAATTAACCCCCAGATATGCTTTGGCTGCCTGAATTTACTTGTAATCTCCAGGATCTCCTGGCTGCTCTTACCAATAGCCCAGAGGCTGGCGATAAGCGATCCGATGCTGGAGCCGGCAATTATATCAATAGGGATTTTTTCCTCTTCAATAACCTTTAATACCCCTATATGGCAAAATCCATACCCTACGCCAACACCTAAAACTAAACCTACCAGACAGTCGCCAAGCTGCCGGGCGATCCTCCTGACTGCCTTTGAATATTCGCAATCCGGATCATCAATAATTAAACGCTCCCCCGCATCAAATTTGATCTTAGGGATAGTCGCAAAAATTTCCTGGCCCAGGATCTCAAGCTGGCAGCTATAGTCAATCTTGGCTAATTTATATTCATTAACAATGGTCTTTATCTTCTGGGGATCAAAATTAAAATCGGTTTTTAGCCGGCTGACAAGATTATTGGTGCGTTTTAAATCTACCGGATCCGGGCTGCTTAATATATGGATAAGATCCGACTGATTGAGCATGCTGATAATTGAACGGTCCATAGCTGCCGGAAGGTCCAAAAGAATATAGTGGTAATCATTAACCAGCAAGCTTAATATTTCAATTAACCTTTTAAGGCAAGTGTCATTATCCTGCTGATAATAGAAACAGCACAGATTTACGCCAAATTTACTTTCCAGGATATAGTCTTTCGGAAGAATATAAATTTCCGCAGAAGAAGACAAATCAAATATGCGCGGCTGAGCTAATTCCAGTTTGTGCGGCAGGGTGTGGATCTTATCTTGAGGCAGTATATCCAGGATAATTACCGATTTGGCTGTCTCACGCCTCAAGCTAAGCGCAAGGTTTAAGGCATAAACGGTTTTGCCTGCATGCGCATAAGAGCTAAAGACGGAAACAACCGTGCTTTCAAATATCTTTTTTTGATGGATATCCTTACGCTTAAGCCTGCGGCTTAATGTCCGGCTTAAATCAATGGCCAGCCGGGGAATGCTTTTTAGCACAAAATCAAAATCATCTTTCTTAATTACCAGGATTACGCAGTCATTTATCGCAAGGCTGGTTACCGAATGGGGCTCGTTAGTAAGCAAGGAAATAATCCCGAAATATTTTCCGCGGTGCAGATATTCAAGGGTTAACTGCCGGCCTTCTTTATCTTTAGTATAGATCTGCACCCTGCCTGAAATAATACAATAAAAAGCGCTGGGGCTTGATTTTTCTTCATAGATAATCTGGCCCTTATGATATTCGACAACCTGGGCTCTTGCCTTGATTGCTGCCAGCTCTCCTTTGGCAAGCCCGGAGAAAAATGGCAGCTCTTTAATAATAAACTCTTTGTCTTTGGGATTCATCTTAAATCATGCCGTTCTTGGAAACTTCCGCAAGCTTTCTTGCGCTTGACCTGATTGTACGTTTCTGATCCTGATAGTTTATATGCACCAGGCCAAAACGCGGAACAAATCCTTTATCCCATTCAAAATTATCAATCAGCGACCAGTAAATATAACCTAAAACCTTAACCCCCTCTTGCATGGACTTATGCAGCTGCTCCAGATGTTCCCGGATATAATCCCATCTTAAATTATCATCTTCAGTGCATATCCCGTTTTCGGTAATTAAAACAGGTAAATTATATTTCTTAAGAGAAATAAGCAGCTTGTAGAGCCCTTGCGGATAAATATCCCAGCCTAAAGAATTCTTTCTTAGGGGAAAGTGGTTATATTTACAGGTATCCAGCAATAAGTGCCTTATCCCCCAATTCTCCACATCCACAAGGTTCCTGCCATAATAATTTATCCCGATATAATCCAGGGTTTTATTCCGCAAGAGTATTTCGATAAAATAAAGGTTGTATAATTTATGCCTCAGGTACACAGCCAGTTTGTTTTTCAGTGTCGGCCGGCAAAGCTCAAATGCCTGTAAATTAGCCGCGATACTGACCATCGGCCTGTCTAATTTCTTATCCTGATAAATTTTATGTATAACCCGGTATGCCTGAATATGCGCCTGCGCCAGATTCAAGGTAACCTTGGCGGTCTTAAACAAAGAACACTCCTTGGGAGGCCAGACGCCCAATAAATAAGAATGCGAAGAATAAACCAACGGTTCGTTTATGGTTACCCAGAACTTTACTGCTCCGGAAAATTCTTTAACTATCCTTTCAACAAAACGCAAAAAATACCTTTGGAGACCATGGTTAACCCAGCCGCCTCTTTGGCTGAACCATTCGGGGTTGGTAAAATGATGCAAAGTAACTACCGGCTCAATTCCCCGGATTTTCAGCTCGGCAATAACCTTACGGTAATGCTCAATCTCAGAATCCTGGAACACACCTTCTTGCGGCTCAATGCGGCTCCACTCAATTGAAAAACGGTGGCAATTATGGCTCAACTCTTTAGCTATTTCAAAATCTTGCGCATAAAGTTCATAATGCCGGCAGGCTTGGTTTGAAGCTTCCCTTAAAGCACCGCTCTGTTCGGCAAACCACCAATCATTATGTATATTGCCGCCTTCAACCTGATGAGCTGAAGTCGAAGCGCCCCAAAGAAAACTATGCGGGAATTTATCCATATTGGCTTATATTATAGCACTGCAAAAAAAGAATCCCAACAGAAATTGTCGGGATTCTTTTTTGACAGAATGAAAAATTTTATAGTTACCTTTTATTTGAGCTTGATGTAATACTTAAATATTTAGCTAATGCCTCCCAGGTCTTGGCGCCGACTTTCCCGTCAACCTTTAAGCTATTTGCGCTCTGGAAATCCTCAATCGCCTTTTTACTCTTAGGCCCAATCTTGCCATCAATATTCCCGGAATAAAAACCCGCGTTCTTTAAAGCAGTCTGAATTTCAATGCCCGTTGGTTTATAAGGCCCCTGAGGAGGTAAAGGCACTAATTCTTTGGCCGGAGCGGTAGCTACCGGAACAACCGGAAGATTAGCTTCCTGAGTCTTTAAATCCGGAGTTCCTTGAGCGGGGCTGTTGGCTACATTTAATGATTCTAAAGTTATGGGCTGCAGATCTTCGGCTTCTTGTTTTTTAGCGCAACCGGATAACGCCGCCAACATCAAAACTATGAACGTAAAACTTAAAAACCTTTTCATTTCATCTCTCCTCTCTAAAATTTATTGGAATTATTATTATGACATTTTCTGGTTTTGGAATATTAGGCTGGTTTCACCTCCTTACTAATTTTAATTTTAGCAAAATATCTAAATAAAGCAAATAAAATTTGAGCACCTTATATTTATTATCCAGCGAAATCCTTGCCAGCGTAAGCGAGCAAGGGCAAGCACCTTATAGTTTTTATACAGCGCAGTCCTGCCGAGTTTACGAGGCAGGGTAAGCACCTTATATTTCTTATCCAGCGAAATCCTTGCCAGCGTAAGCGAGCAAGGGCAAGCACCTTAATCTTTCTTGCTATAAATATTTTAAATCCGGTAACAATAAATTAATCAACGTAAACAATATAAGGCAAATCAGGCCGCATAGAAATAAGGCCGCGGAAATCCCCATTGCCTGCGCCAGGCTTCCGGAGATTAAACTGCCGAATGGCATGATTCCGGCAAAGGTAATCATAAAAAGCCCCATTACCCTGCCGCGGAATTCATCCGGCACATTAACCTGAAGCAAGGTATTGATTACGGCGGTAGCCGGAAGACTTACGCTTCCTAATAAAATCAACGAAACAACTGACCAAATATAGCTTTTGGATAGAGAAAAATTAATCAGCAAAAGGGAAAATAAAAATACCGACCAGGTTAACAGCTTGCCCTTGTGTTTAAAATCACCCAGGCGGGCTAAAATCAAAGATCCGATTAAGGCTCCCAAGCCTATGCTTGACATTAACACCCCCAGCCCCCTGACTCCGACGTGAAGCACATTACTGGCAAAAACCGGCATAAGCATAATATAAGAAATACCAAAAAGGCTCATCACCGATACCAGGCTTAGCAGCCCCAGCATAGAGCGGTTGCAGCTGATGAAAACAAGCCCCTTTTTAAGATCTTTGAACGCGGAATTATTATTCCGCGCCATACTCCCACCCAGTTTAATCCAAAAGAGCGCGGCAATAACTGCCAGGAAACTTACCCCGTTTAAATAAAAACAGCCGCTCATCCCAATTATCGATATCAATACTCCCGCGATTGCCGGCCCGATAATCCGCGAAGAGTTAAAAGCCACTGAGTTTAAGGTAATAGCGTTAAAAAGATGTTTTTTCCCCACCAACTCCACTACTATTGACTGCCTGGCCGGGGCATCAAATGCCATGATTATCCCGTTGAGCAAAGCAATAAGCATGATCTGTTGCGGCCTGATAAGCCGAAACTGGGTTAAGACTGCCAATAAGAAAGCCAGGAACATAAAGGCTATCTGGGTAAAGAAAAGAATGCTCCTCTTATTTACCCTGTCGGCTAAAACTCCTCCGAACAGAGAAAGTACAAATACGGGTATGGCGCCTAAGAAACCAACTACCCCTAAAAGAAACGCGGAGTTAGTCAACTGAAAAACCAGCCATCCCTGCGCCACAAATTGCATGTTAGTTCCAATCAGGGAAATAAACATCCCCAGCCAATAAATACGGAAGTATTTTACTTTTAATGAAGAAAACATTTCAGGACTTTCTTTTAGGAAGGATTGCTCAGCCTCTGCCTTACCAGATCGCTGACTAACTTGCCGTCGGCTCTGCCGGCAATCTTAACGGTCAATTCTTTCATCAGCTTGCCCATATCTTTTATACCGCTGGCGCCTGTTGAAACAACTGCCTCTTCAATCAGAGCCTTTATCTCTTCAGCCGACAACTCAGCAGGTAAATAAACTTTAAGTATCTCTAACTCCTTCTTCTCTTTTTCCGCCATCTCAAGACGGTTGCCTTTAGTGAACTGCTCGATAGAATCCTGGCGTTGCTTGATCTGTTTCTTAATTACAACTATGATCTCCGGGTCATCAAGTTTATCCTTTTTCTTGGCGGTTGCCTGATTCAACATATCCGCGCGCAGAAAGCTTAAGGTTGAACTTTTTAAAGTATCCCTGGCTTTCATTGCTTCTTTATAATCATTAAGAATCTTCTCTTCTAACATGGCTTCTCTCCTTTTCCGTATGGGGCAACCCTGCCTTTGATAAAACTAAAACAAGAAGCAATCCTTGAATTTATTTAAGCGTTTCTCTAAATCCTGCGGCTTAAGTTTTCTGGTCCTGTCCAATCCGAAATCTTCAATATTAAAAGACGCCGCCACTGTCCCATAAGCCAGCGCTTTTTTTAAAGTTAAAGGGTTGATTTTGCCTGCTTTAGCCAGATAACCCATAAACCCTCCGGCAAAGGTATCGCCTGCGCCCGTAGGATCAATTACTTTCTCAACCGGATAGGCCGGAAGAGAGAAAATGAACTTATCGCTATAAAACAAAACCCCGTTTTCACCTTTTTTAATCAGCACCATCTTGGCTCCATAGCCCCTGAGAGCTTTTGCCGCTTTAATTATATTATTTTCCCCGCTTAATGCGGCCGCTTCCTGGTCGTTAGCCACATAAATATCTATATGCTTAAGCAGCTTGATCAACTCCCTGCGTTTATTATTAATCCAATAGTTCATACTATCCAATCCAACTAATTTAGGGTTGTGCATCTTGCGCAAAAGATGCTCCTGGATATCCGGATCGACATTTGCCAGGAATATGTTCTTTATCCTTCTCTGTTTTTCGGATACACTTGGCTTGAATATCGAAAGCACCCCTAATT
>JAQUSM010000041.1 GCA_028715095.1 Candidatus Omnitrophota bacterium | reverse complement strand
AAGTAAGGGCGGCGTAGGGGATTTGTCGTCCCAAGCCAGGCAGTATCGTGAAGAAGGCCTGGCAAAACAACGCATGGGTAATTTGCCTGAGGCGATGAGTTTATACCAGAAGGCCATTGCTGTGGATCCGGGGTATGCGGTTGCATATAATGATTTAGGGGTTATTTACGAAGCAGCCGGTTATCCTGACCGGGCAAAAGATAGCTATTTCATGTCGATCAAAGTTGATCCCAGTTATCTAAGCGCTTATACTAATATAGCGCTTCTATATGAAGAGCAGCGGGATTTGGAAAGAGCGGCATTTTATTGGGCCAAGAGGGCAGAATTAGGTTCTTTTGACGATCCCTGGACCCAGAAGGCAGCTACCCGGTTTAAAGATATCCGCGCTGTCTTATCAAACAGGCCGGTTGCTGATGCTTTAGAGGATGATGTTTTAGGTTTAATAAAAGATGTTTCAGTATACAAGTCCGCTTTCAATAAAGTTGATCAGAAGCAAGCCCGCTACCATTTGCGTAAAGCCAATCAATACTATAAGAAAATGAAATTGACCGCGGCCCTTAAAGAGGCATTAGATGCCCAGTTTCTGGACCAGAATAATCCGGAGATAAAGGAGCTTATTGAAAGAATAGATTTGGAACCGGGAAGCCCTATTGCGTATAATGATTTAGGGGTTATTTACGAAGGAGCCGGTTTTCCTGAGCGGGCAGAAGATAGTTATCTGAAGTCGCTCAAGCTTGATCCTACATTGTTAAGCGCTTATGTTAACATAGCGCTTTTGTATGAAAAACAGCGCAACCTGGAGAAAGCGGAGTTTTATTGGTCGAAGCGCGCAGAGTTAGGCGCCGACGATGACCCCTGGAAGTTGAAGGCCGCTAACCGGGTTAGGGATATCCGCGCGGTTTTATCCAACAGCCCGGTTTCCGATACCCAGGAAGCAGAGGTATTAGGTTTAATGAAAGATGTCGCAGACTATAGAACTTCGCTTGCCGGTGATGATAAAGCGCTTGCCCAGGACCATTTTAATAAAGCCAGGCAGAATTTTGACAAAGGAGATTTGGCTGCGGCAATCAAGGAAGCTTTAGACGCCCAGGTTTTTGACCAGGATAACCCGGATATTGAAGCATTTATTGAAAAGGCAGAGTTAAGAGCTTTGTCACGCTAGGATCGCGTACTGCAAGAAACCTTTCCCTATATTGAATTCCTTTTTATATTTAATTGATGGCTGATAAGAATTTATTTTTAGTTGATGCGACTGCATTTTGCTATCGGGCTTTTTACGCCTTAAGCGGATTGGCTACCGCCTCCGGACAGCCTACCAACGCGGTTTATGGTTTCTTGAATATCCTTAATAAGATTTTAAAAGAGCAGAAACCGGACTATCTAATCTGTTGCTTTGATGTTTCGCGGGACACCTTCCGCCTGGAGAAGTTCCCGCAGTACAAGATGCACAGGCCGGAGATGCCTGACGGCCTAAGCAGCCAGATACCTATAATTAAAGAGGTTATCGGCGCATACGGGATACCTATTTTTGAAAAAAAAGGTTTTGAGGCGGATGATATCATTGCCGAACTTGCCAGAAAAGCTGCGGCCAAAAAGATGAGAGTTACAATCGTAAGCAGCGATAAAGACATACTGCAATTAGTGGATAGCCGTATCCGGGTATTTAACCCTTACAAAGATAACGGAGTTCTTTATGATGCTGAAAAAGTTAAAGAGTCTTTCGGGGTCAGCCCGAAGATGACCGCGGATGTCATCGCGCTTATGGGAGATGACGCAGATAATATACCCGGGGTTCCCGGAATAGGCGAGAAGACCGCAGTAAAATTAATCCTTGAATTTGGTTCTTTGGATAAGCTGCTTAAGAATGCCGCAAAAATCCAGCCCGAGAAGATAAGGGGGGCGATATTGGAGCATCTTGAGCGCATAAAGCTGAACAGGGAACTGATAAACCTGGATGAACATGTGGGCATGGAGCTGGATTTGAAGAAGGCTGAATTTGGGGAACCGGATTATAAGGAGCTGGGCAGGATTTTTAAAAGGCTGGAGTTTAAGAGCCTGCTTAGAGAGCTTCCTGATATGCAAGATGATATTTCGGAGGTTAATTTACATAATTGCCGCCCGGCGGAACTAAAAGATTTGCTGAAGAATGCCACTGAGCTTGCGCTATATGGAAATAAAACTGAAGATTTGTTCTTTGCTATTGGAGATAAGATATTCAGCATTAAGCAATCAGAAGGGGAGCTGGCTGCGGCAATAAGCAATGGCCGGATAAAAAAGACAGGCTATGACCTTAAGAAAATGAAGGTCTCTCTTTTTAAAGAAGATTTGATTTTAAACGGCCTGGATTTTGATGTTATGATCGCTGCTTATTTGTTAAATCCATCGCGTTCAAGCTACGCGCTTGTGGATTTGGCATTAGAAAACCTTGGAGAGTTTATCCGCCAGGAGAGCCTGGAGGCAAAAAACGCCCTGGTCCTGTTGGCAAAATTAAAAACAGTGCTTAAGGAGGCCTTAGAGGAAAAGGGTTTATTCCAGTTGTTTACGGAGCTTGAAATGCCTTTGGTGAGCGTCCTGGCACAAATGGAGCAGGAAGGGATAAAGCTGGATTTAAAATTGCTTAAAGAACTTTCACGCGACATTGAAAAGAGGCTGATAAAATTAATCGCGGATATTTATGAAGCAAGCGGGACGCAATTTAATATCAATTCTCCGAAACAGCTGGGCCAGGTTTTATTTGAGAAGCTTAAGCTTCCGGTAATCAAGAAAACAAAGACCGGCCCTTCGACTGATGAGGAGGTGCTCAAGCGGCTGAGCGAAGAGCATACTCTTCCGGCGCTGTTATTGGAGTACCGGCAGTTGACTAAATTAAAGAATACCTATGTTGACGCCTTGCCCAAGCTGGTAGACCCTGAAACTGGAAAGGTGCATACTTCTTTTAACCAGACAGGTACCGAGACGGGGAGGCTTAGTTCGAGTAACCCCAATTTGCAGAATATTCCGATTAAAACAGATATCGGGAGTAAAATACGCCAGGCAATTATCGCCTCAGGTAAAGATCATTGCCTGTTATCCTGCGATTATTCGCAGATAGAGTTGAGAGTGCTGGCGCATCTTTGCGGAGATAAAACTTTAGTTGAGGCATTCCATAAGAACCAGGATGTGCATAGACTGACCGCTTCATTGATTTATAATATCAGCGAGGCAGAGGTTGTTGATAGTATGCGCGAGGTGGCTAAAAGAGTTAATTTCGGCATAGTCTATGGCCAGAGCGCGTACGGTTTAAGCAAGGATTTGGCAATACCGATTAACCAGGCTCAGGATTTTATTGACGCTTATTTCTTGCGTTATCCAAAGGTAAGGGATTTTATTGACGCGCAAATTAACAAAGCAAGGACTGATGGGTTTGTCACGACGCTTATGGGCAGAAGAAGATATATCCCTGAGATCAACAGCAAAAATATGGGTATCCGGCAGTTTGCCGAGCGGCAGGCGGTAAATACCCCCATTCAGGGCACTGCCAGCGATTTGATCAAGCTGGCGATGGTTAAGATATCCGGGCAGATTAAAGATAGCTCCCTGGAAAGCAAAATGATCCTGCAAATTCACGATGAGCTGGTTTTTGATTTACCGACGGCTGAACTGAAGGTTTTAACCGGGCTGGTAAAAAAAGAAATGGAACAGGTGAAGAAGCTTGATGTACCGGTAAAAATAGATATGAAGAAGGGAAAGAACTGGCTGGATATGGAGGCTATTGGATGAAGATAGCGATGCTTGCTTCTGAGGTTGTGCCTTTTGCTAAAACCGGCGGCCTTGCCGATGTGGCGGGAGCTTTACCGTTAGCTTTAGAGGACCACGGGCAGGAGGTAATTATCATTATGCCCAGATACAAATGCGTAACGGATAGCAGGTTCAAGCTTATGAGAGTTTCCAAAGATATAGTATCGGCAACTATAGGGGTGAATATAAAAGTTTACTTTATAGAGAATGATTTATATTATGACCGTGACGGGCTGTATGGAAATAAGGAGGCAGATTATAAAGATAACCTGGAAAGGTTTGCTTTCTTCTGCCG
Organism: Candidatus Omnitrophota bacterium; assembly: GCA_028715095.1. Taxonomy (GTDB): domain Bacteria; phylum Omnitrophota; class Gorgyraeia; order Gygaellales; family Profunditerraquicolaceae; genus UBA6249. The sequence continues at coordinate 3,982 of JAQUSM010000041.1, read as the reverse complement.
CCGGGCACTGGGTTTGTTAAAGGAAATAAATTTTACTGCCGATATCCTGCATTTACACGACTGGCAGGCCAGCCTTGCAGCTGTTTACCTGAAAAATTCATATTCTAATGATCGTTTTTACGGCAGAATGAAATGTATCCTGACCATACATAATCTTGGTTATCAGGGGTTGTTCCCGCAAGAAGAATTTGTAAAGTTGGGTCTGGATAACAGCCTGTTTGATGTCTCCGGCCTTGAATTTTATAATCAAGTCAGCCTGTTAAAAGGCGGAATAATTTTCTCTGATTTTATTAATACGGTCAGCCCTACTTACGCCAGGGAGATCCAGACAGAGGAGCTTGGTTTCGGCTTAGACGGCCTGTTAAGACAGCGCAGGAGCGTTTTAAGCGGTATCATCAACGGTCTGGATTATTACCTTTGGGATCCGGGGATGGATAAATTCATCGCGCAGAATTTCTCCATACAAAACATGGAGAATAAAAGTTTTAACAAGGAAAAACTTCAGGTAATATGCGGCCTGCCGGTGAATAAAGATATTCCTGTCCTGGGGATCGTTTCGCGCTTAGTGGAGGCAAAGGGTTTTGATATCCTTGCCCAGGGGATAGATGAGATAAGTAAAATGGGGGCGCAGTTGGTTATTTTAGGCACGGGAGATTTAAAATATCACCAGATCCTGAAGTCGGCGCAGAAGAAATACCCGGAAACAATCTCTTTAAATATAAAGTTCGATGATCCGCTGGCGCATAAGATTTATGCCGGCAGCGATATTTTTCTCATGCTTTCAAAGTATGAGCCATGCGGCCTTGGGCAGTTGATCAGTTTACGCTACGGTACGATCCCCCTGGTTTTTAAGACCGGCGGCCTTGCCGATACTATAGATAAAAATAATGGTTTTGTTTTTGCCAGCCATACCAGGGAAGAGTTCATCAAGGTTGTTAAGAAAGCCATGCTTGTTTTTAAAGACAAGAAGAAATGGGTGCATCTGATGAGCAATGCCATGAAATGTAATTTTTCCTGGGAGGCTTCCGCTAAGAAATATATCCAGCTATATGCTCAAGCAAAAGAAAGCTAAGTTAGTCTTAGGGGTTACCGGCAGTATGGGCTCCGGAAAAAGCACGGTAGCCAGGATGTTTAAAACACGAGATTGCCAGATTATTGATGCGGATAGGCTGGCGCATAAGTCTTTTAGTACCGGCAGTGCCGTATATAAGAAAATTGTCGCTTCTTTTGGCCGCGGGATTCTCAAACATGACAAACGTATTGACCGGGCTAAGCTGGGAAAGATAGTTTTTGCTGATAAAGCCGCATTAGCCAGGCTTAATAGCATTGTGCATAGGGAGGTTATCGCTGAAATCAAGCGGTGCATCAAGGATTCAAAAAAGAAAATTATAATCCTGGATGCTGCCTTGATTATTGAGTCGGGGTTAAGGAGGATGGTTGATAAGCTGGTGGTGGTTACGGCCAGGAGGCAGCAGCAGATTTTACGCAGCCAAAAAAGGCTGGCTTTAAGCAAAAATGAGATTGCCCGGAGAATAAAATACCAGATTTCGCAAAACGCAAAGCTGCGCCTAGCGGATTTTATAATAGATAACAGCGGTCAAATCAGTAAAACTCGGAAACAGGTTTCCGAGATAAGGAGGGCCCTCGCTCGCTTCGCTCGCAAGGGTTCTTCTGGATGAAGCTATAAGGAGGATCTTGTGGAAAAGTTAGATATTAAGAATCTTAAAGAGATGAAGATTGGCGAGTTGAATAAACTGGCTAAAGATTTAAACGCAAACGGAACCAGCGGTTTAAAAAAACAGGACCTGATTTTCAAGATACTCCAGGCCCAGGCAGAAAAAGAAGGCTTAATGTTCGGCGAGGGCGTACTGGAGATTCTTTCCGAAGGTTTCGGTTTCTTAAGAAGCCCGAATTATAATTATCTTCCTTGCCCGGATGATATTTATATTTCTCCATCGCAGATCAGGAAATTTGAACTGCGTACGGGGGACACGGTAAGCGGCCAGATCCGCCCTCCGAAAGAAGGGGAGAAATATTTTGCCCTGCTTAAGGTGGAGGCGGTTAACTTTGAAAATCCCGAAGAGGTTAAGGAGAAGGTTCTTTTTGATAACCTCACCCCGGTTTATCCGCGTCAGCCGTTTAACATGGAGACCAAGCCGGATGAAATATCCATGCGTATTATGGGCCTGCTTACTCCTATTGGAAAAGGCCAGAGAGGCTTGATTGTTGCCCAGCCATACAGCGGTAAAACCGTTTTATTGCAGAAGATTGCCAATGCCATCACCGGCAATAACCCGGATGTGGTTTTGATCGTGCTTTTGATTGATGAGAGGCCGGAGGAAGTTACGGATATGCAGCGTAATGTCAAAGGCGAGGTAATCTCTTCTACTTTTGATGAACCGCCGGAACGCCACGTGCAGGTTGCCGAGATTGTCCTGGAAAAGGCCAAGCGGCTGGTTGAGCATAAACGCGATGTGGTTATTCTGCTGGACAGTATTACCCGCCTGGCGCGTGCTTATAACTCTGTGGTCCCGCATAGCGGTAAAGTCCTCTCGGGTGGTATTGATTCCAACGCATTGCAGAAACCCAAAAGGTTTTTTGGGGCAGCGCGCGCGGTAGATGAGGGTGGCAGTTTGACTATTATTGCTACTGCGCTGGTTGATACCGGCAGCCGCATGGATGAAGTCATCTTCGAAGAGTTCAAGGGGACAGGAAATATGGAAACTCAACTCGACCGTAACTTGTTCCAGCGCAGAATCTATCCGGCAATTGATATTAAACGCTCTAATACCCGCCACGAAGAGCTTTTAGTCAAACCGGATGTATTACAGAAGACATGGATTTTACGAAAGGTATTGAATGAATTAAACAATGTGGAAGCCATGGAGTTGTTGATAGAGAAATTAAGCAAGACCAAGAACAACGAAGAGTTCTTAAATAGCATGAATCAAAAGTAAGCGAGGCCACGACTTAGCGAGCGGAAAGCAAAGCTAAGTCGTTTGGCCGAGCTTATCCTTGCCGGTTGTACTGCCTTATTTTGTGACAACAGTACGGCGAGGATCTTGTCATTGTGGATATTATTGTATAACTTATTAATTATGAAAGGAGCAACAAAATGAAAGAGAAGATACATCCTAATTACAAAGAAAGTACGATTGTCTGCGCTTGCGGAGAGACAGTGCATACCCGTTCCACTAAGCCGAGTATCCGCGTTGAAATCTGTTCAAAGTGTCATCCGTTTTTCACCGGAAAGCAAAAGTTAGTGGATTCTGCCGGCCGCGTGGATAAGTTTATGAAGAAGTACGGCAAGAAGTGAAAATCTTGTTATGAAGGTTAAACCATGAACGAACAACTGGAAAAATTAGAAGCGCGCTACCAGGAGCTGGAGCAGCTTTTAGCCAGCCACGAGTTGATTGCTGACCGGCTGCAGTATAACAAACTGGCTAAAGAGCTTTCCGATATAAAACCTGCGGTAGCTTTATACCGAGAGTTCAGAAGCCTGCTTAAAGAAGCTCAAGGCCTTGAAGAGGTGCTGCTCCAAAAGCATGATGAGGATTATCATGAGTTGGTTCATCAGGAAATTAAAGAGCTGGCTGCCAGGAAAGCGGATATAGAGCTTAAGCTGAAGAAAATCCTTGCCGGAGAGGATAAGGATGCCGGCCGCGCCTGTATAGTTGAAATCAGGCAGGGCACGGGAGGGGATGAGGCAGGGCTTTTTGCGGCGGATCTTTACCGCATGTATTCTAAATATGCCGATAATAAAGGCTGGACGCTTGAGCCTATGCTTGCCAGCACCAATGAAGCCGGCGGGATCAAAGAGGTTACTTTTAGCGTAAAGGGCAAAGATGCTTTCCGCTGCCTGAAATTTGAAAGCGGGGTGCATCGCGTGCAGCGTGTCCCTGCCACTGAGGCGCAGGGCCGTATTCATACTTCTACCGCTACGGTCGCAGTCCTGGTTGAACCGGAAGAGGTTGACGTGGTG
>JAQUSM010000040.1 GCA_028715095.1 Candidatus Omnitrophota bacterium | reverse complement strand
TTAAACATTCAGCAATCTGGACGGCATTGGTAGCAGCGCCTTTGCGCAGGTTATCCGCTACTACCCATAACCATAAACCTTTTTTGTTAAAGGCATCCTGGCGTATCCTGCCGACAAAAGTCTCATCTCTGCCTTCCGCATCTTTGGGCATGGGATAAAGGTTGTTCTTTAAATCATCAATAACAACTATGCCGGAGGATTTAGCGATAATTTTCCTTGCCTCATCAGGATCAATCGCTTTTTCAGTCTCTATATAGATTGACTCCGAATGCCCTGTCCTTACCGGGACCCGCACCGTAGTAGCCGAAATCTTGATCTTCGGAGCATGCATAATCTTGTGGGTTTCATTAACCAGCTTCCACTCTTCATTGGTGTAGCCGCCCTCAACAAAACTGCCGATATGGGGAAAACAGTTATAAGCCAGCTGCTGCGGCATGGATTTATTCACGCCTTCAGCCTGCACGCTGTTAAATCCACCCTGGACAATTCTGGCAGTTTCATTATTCAACTGTTCCACGGCGGCTTTACCTGCTCCGCTGGATGCCTGCAAAGTAGTAACGATAATTTTCTTAATATGGAATTTCTTATGTAAAGGATTGAGCGCCACAACCATCTGGATTGTAGAGCAATTAGGATTGGCGATAATCCCCTTGTGTTTCTTGACATCAGCGGCATTTACTTCCGGAACTACCAGCGGAACTTTAGGGTCCATGCGGAAATCCGCCCCGTTATCAATAACCACAGCCCCTCTTTTAACCGCTTCAACGGCATAAGTTACCGCGGCCCCTTTTTCGCCTTCGGTTCCGGCGAATAAAGCGATGTCAATACCGTTAAAGCCATCCGCCGTAATCGGTTCAACGCTGTATTTCTGCCCGTCAACATCTATGTCCCTTGCTGAACGCGCGAAAACCTTTAATTGGTTAACGGGAAAGTTGCGCTGCTTTAAAACCCGCAGCATCTCAATTCCCACCACGCCAACCCCTACTACAGCCACATTATATTTCTTCATCATATTGCCCTCTGTTAAAAATATTTATTTTAGCGGGTGCCGAGACTTGATTCAAGCAGCATCTCAAAAATTTGAGCGGGCACGGTTACCCGTAATAAATGCATAGTAGAGCGAAATTTTCGCCACGTGGCGAACACCCGCGCAAATCCCATTAGCGCGGGGTATCTTCTTACCGCAGCGAGCCACGCTGGGGCGAGCAAGCGGTGCTGCGAGAACAAGTCTCGGCAGGACCCGCTAATTACAGATTCTTTACTACCAAATCACCAACCTGGCTGGTAGAATACCCCATTTTACCGGCAGCCAGAGATTTTAAATCCTTATTCACGATACCGATTACCGTCTGTTCAATAGCTTTGGCAGCTTCAGCTTCCCCAAGATTATCAAGCATCATGCCGAGAGCGCAAATCGCAGCCAGGGGGTTAATCACATTCTTGCCGGTATATTTCGGAGCGCTTCCGCCAATAGGCTCAAACATGGATACGCCCTGCGGATTGATGTTGCCTCCCGCAGCGATGCCCATACCGCCCTGGATCATTGCCCCTAAATCCGTAATAATATCCCCAAACAAGTTGTCGGTAACAATCACATCAAACCATTCGGGGTTCTTCACAAACCACATGGTCGTCGCATCCACATGGGCGTAATCGGTAGTTACATCCGGATATTCTTTTGCCACCTCATTAAATGTGCGCTGCCAAAGGTCCCAGGCATAAGTCAAAACATTAGTCTTGCCGCAAAGGGTCAACTTCTTCTTTTTATTACGCTTACGGGCACATTCAAAGGCATAACGAATACAACGCTCTACTCCTTTTCGTGTATTATAAGAAATTTGAATCGCTACTTCGTCCTTAGAGCCCTTGTCTTTAAACTCACCCATACCTTTATACAGGCCTTCAGAGTTTTCGCGCACTACCACGAAATCAATATCCTCCGGCCTTTTATCTTTCAAAGGGCAATAAGCGGAGTTATAAAGCTTAACCGGGCGCAGGTTGATATACTGGTCAAGAGCAAACCTTAATTTAAGCAACACGCCCGTCTCAATAATCCCGGGCTTTACTTCAGGGTCGCCCACCGCGCCAAGATAAATCGCGTTGTATTTTTTTAATTCCGCTATATCGCTGTCATCGACAAGTTTGCCGGTTTTTAGATATCTTTGTCCGCTAAAATCAAATAATTTTGTTTCATATTTGAAGCCGAATTTTTTGCCGGCTTTTTCTAAAACCTTTAACCCCTCATTAATTACCTCGGGGCCGGTTCCGTCACCGGGTATTACCGCAATTTTGTACATAAGCACCTCTTTTTAATATAATTAATCAGGCCTCCGCACTCAACAATCTGCTGCAGGAATTCCGGAAAGGCCTGTGTCTTAAACTGTTTATTCTGCGTGATATTATTAATCGCGCCGGTAGTTAAATCTATTTCAATCATGTCTCCATCATTAATATTATCCACATCCGCCGACTCCAAAAACGGAAGGCCGATATTTATGGCGTTCCTGAAGAAAATAGCGGCAAAACTCCTGGCGATTACCGCGGAGATCCCGCAGCCTTTAATCGCTAAAGGCGCATGCTCCCGGCTTGATCCGCAGCCAAAATTGTTACCGGCGACAATTATATCCCCCGGGCTGACAGCCTGGGCAAAGTCCGGCTTTATAGTTTCCATGCAATGCTTTCCCAGCTCTTTGGCATCGGTAGAAACCAGATATTTTGCGGCGATAATATCGTCAGTATTTATATCATCGCCAAGCTTATGGACCTTACCTTTAATAACCATTTATTTCTCCCTGGGGACACTTCTCCGATTGGGTCAAGAAACGTCCCTCTTATGGAGGGGTGATTTTTCCGGCTATCGCGCTGGCCGCGGCTACCGCCGGATTAGACAGATACACAAACGACTTGGGGCTGCCCATTCTGCCCAGAAAATTCCTGTTAGTCGTAGCAATAGCCACCTCGCCGTCGGCCAGGATCCCCATGTGCCCGCCTAAACACGGACCGCAGGTCGGGGTTGAAAATATACCTCCGGCCTTAACAAAAATCTCCGCCAGCCCCTCTTTTACCGCCTGCAAATAAATTTTCTGCGTTGCCGGGAAAACAATCAATTTCACTCCCTTGGCCACCTTTTTGCCCTTAAGCAAAGACGCCGCGATGCGTAAATCTGAAATCCTGCCGTTAGTGCATGAGCCGATAACCGACTGGTCAATTTTTATGTTTTTCAGGCTGCCGGCCGGCTTGACATTGCTGGGCAGGTGCGGACAGGCCACTTGCGGCTCTAATTTCGTAACATCCCACTCGTATATTTTTTCATAATGGGCATCCGGGTCAGAATAATAAAATTTAGGCTTACGTTTAAAACCCGCCACATATTTTTTGGTCTTTTCATCCGGTTCAATTAAACCGGCCCTTGCCCCGGCTTCAATAGCCATATTACACATGGAGAACCGGTCATCCATGCCTAATTTCCTGATTACCGGGCCGCTAAACTCCATTACCTTATATAGTGCCCCATCTACGCCGATCTGGCCTATGGTATAAAGAATAAGGTCCTTGCCTGAAACCCATTTCTTCAGCTTACCTTTATATATAAACTTTATGGATGCCGGGACCTTTAGCCAGCATTTACCGTCAATATAAGCGCGGGCCAGGTCTGTCGAGCCCATGCCCGTGGCATAAGCGCCCAAGGCGCCATAAGTACAGGTGTGAGAATCGGCGCCGATAATCAGGTCTCCGGGCATAACAATCCCTTTTTCAGGAAGCAGCGCGTGCTCTATCCCCATAGACCCGATTTCAAAATAATTTTTTATCCCCTGCTCTTTGGCAAAATTAGCCAGGACCTTGCATTGATTGGCGCTTTTTAAGTCTTTAGCGGGAGCAAAATGATCCGGGACCAGTACAATCTTATCTTTACTGAAGACTTGTTTAAAGCCGGATTTTTTGAACTCCGAAATAGCCAAAGGCGCGGTAATATCGTTAGCCAAAGCAACATCCACTTTGGCCTGGATAAATTCGCCGGGCTTAATTGACTTTTGGCCGGAATGCTTTAATAAAATCTTTTCCGCGATAGTGTAGGGCATTTTTTAAAAGGGATATTTACTATTACTTGAATTTCTTCACTATGAGCGAGGCATTGTGCCCACCGAACCCCAGAGAATTAGACATGCAGGCTACTACATTTGTTTTGCGTGCTATATTAGGCACGTAATCCAGGTCACAATCCGGATCAGGATGTTCGTAGTTGATAGTGGGAGGGACAACTCCGTCTCTAATTGCCAGGCAACAAGTCAAAAACTCCACTCCGCCTGCCGCGCCCAAAAGATGGCCGGTTACAGACTTTGTGGAAGAAACCATTACCTTCTTACTGTATTCACCAAAAGCTTTCTTCATGGACAAGGTTTCAATCTTGTCATTTAATTTAGTTGAGGTTCCATGCGCGTTTATATAAGTAATTTCGGACGGGTTCATCTGCGCGTCCTTTAACGCCATGGTCATTGCCTGGGCAGCCCCGGCCCCGTCAGGATCAGGCGCGGTTATATGATACGCATCACAGCTCATGCCAAAGCCGGCAATTTCAGCGATAATATTAGCGTTTCTTTTTTGCGCGTGCTCCAAAGTCTCTAAAACAACCAGGCCGCATCCTTCAGCCATTACAAAACCATCACGGTCGCGGTCAAACGGACGGCTGGCCCTCTTAGGATCATCATTCCGGGTTGAAAGCGCCCTTAAGGCGCAGAAACCTCCCACTGATGTAGGTACAATACAACTTTCCGTGCCTCCGGTAAGCATTACATCGGCGTCTCCATAAAGGATCATCCTGTACGCTTCACCTATGGCATGAGAACCGGAAGCGCAGGCAGTAGCCACACAGGAGTTCGGCCCCTTTAATCCATGGATAATGGCAACCATGCCGCTTGCCTCATTTACAATAAGCATAGGGATAAGAAAAGGCGAAAGCCTCGAAGGGCCCTTACTAAGGAAAACCTTGTGCTCTTCTTCAATAGTATGCAGGCTGCCGATACCTGAACCGATAACTACCCCCATGCGGGTCGCATCTTCTTTTTTTGAATCTAAACCGGAAGACTCCATGGCTTGCTTGGCGGCGGCTATAGCAAACTGCACAAATTTAGCCGTTCTTTTAATATCTTTAAGGGAGATACCGTAACGGGTAGGATCAAAATCCTTTACCTCCGCCGAAATCCGGGAATCAAAAGCAGACGCATCAAAGCTGGTAGTTGGCCCAACCCCGCTTTTACCGTCCCTCAGGGATTGCCAAAAGCTTTCCACATCATTTCCTACCGGGGTAATTGCCCCTAAACCTGTGATTACTACTCTTTTTTTCATCTTTATTCTAATAAAATTTACCCCGCCATCACTAAAAAAAGCGGGGTAAATTGTTTATTTTAAGCTATCTAATTATTATTTGGCGCTTTTCTCATCAATGTACTTGATGGCATCGCCAACAGTAGTGATCTTCTCTGCGTCCTCGTCAGGTATTTCAATACCGAATTCTTCTTCCAAGGCCATAACCAGCTCTACGGTATCGAGTGAATCCGCGCCTAAATCATCAACAAATGACGCTTCAGGAGTTACCTCTTCAGGTTTTACGCCTAACTGTTCTGCTATAATAGACTTTACTTTCTCTTGTACTGCCATTCTTTTTTCCTCCTTGTGTGGAAACGCACCCGCGAAATTTCCCGGTTAGGGAACACCGGCGCAATTCAAATAAGCGCCGGGTGTCTACTTAGCGCGGGGTGTTGTGATATATCTTTATTTTACGCCATGACCATGCCGCCATCTATTGTAATAACCTGGCCGGTTATGTAACTTGATTCATCCGAAGCCAGGAACAAACAAGTATTGGCTACATCCTGAGGCGTACCAAGTTTAGCTAAAGGTATTGCCTCCAGCATCTTCTTTTTTATATCCTCAGGGAGCTTAGCGGTCATCTCTGTCTGGATAAATCCGGGAGCGACAGCGTTAGCATTAACATTGCGGCTGGCCAACTCCTTAGCTACTGTTTTTGTAAGAGCGATTATCCCCGCTTTTGAAGCGGCGTAATTTGCCTGGCCGGGGTTACCCATTAAACCGATTATCGAAGCGATGCTGATGATCCTGCCGCTTCTTTGTTTTATCATCGGCCTGGATACGGCCTTTATGCAGTTAAATGTGCCTTTAAGATTGACATTAATTACCGCATCCCAGTCCGCTTGGGACATTCTAAGCAAAAGATTGTCCTTAGTAATCCCAGCGTTGTTAACTAATATATCAACCTTTCCCATTTTGTCAAGAATTTTATTTACACCTTCTTCAACCTTTTCATAATTGGTTACATCCATCTCTAAAGCCAGCGCTTTACGGCCTAAACCTTCAATTTCAAGAGCGGTTTTCTGGGCAATTTCCAGGTTAACATCAGCTACCACTATATCCGCTCCCTCCCTGGCAAAGGTCAGGGCAATGGCTTGTCCTATCCCCCTTGCTCCACCTGTGACTAAAGCTACCTTATCTTTTAATCTCATTTTACCCTCCTAAGACAACTGATCAATATCGGCGCTTTTATCTATATTTATAACCTGCGCGTTACTGTCAATGCGGCGCATCAGGCCTTTTAAAACCTTCCCCGGCCCAAACTCAATGAAGCTTGTTACGCCCTCGGATAAAATAAACCTCATTGATTCTTCCCATCTTACCGAACCCCTTATCTGATGGACCAGGTTTTCTATTATCTGGCCGGTTTTATATTGCGGCTGCGCCGTATAATTACTGACCACGGGAATCCTGGGCTCAGAGACTGATATATTATCCAGAGCAAGTTTTAATTCTACCGAGGCTTCGGACATCAACGAAGAATGAAACCCTCCGCTAACCTCAAGGGGGATCACTCTTTTTGCCCCTGCCTTGCCGCATAATTCCATAGCCTGATCAACCGCCTCGGCTTTTCCGGTAATCACTACCTGGCCGGGACAGTTTAAATTAGCGATTTCAGCTCCGGATTGCAGGCAGATATCTCTTAATGTTTCTAAGGGAAGCTCCAAAACCGCGGCCATCTTACCAGGATGTTTCCTGGAGGCCTCTTCCATGATCTGGCCTCTTTTCTGTATTAAACGGATACCGTTATCAAAGGTTAAGCTGCCGGCGGCAATCAAAGCGGAATATTCGCCTAAACTTAAACCCGCGGCAAAAGAAGGAACAAGATTGGACTTGGTTTTGAAAACCTCGTAAGCGGCGATACTGGCTGTTACAATCGCCGGCTGGGAGACATTGGTTGATTTAAGTATATCTTCGGGGCCGTTAAAACAAATCCTCTTTAACTCAAAACCTACAAGTTCTTCAGCCCTGTCAAATACTTTTCGCGCTTCAGGGAAAGACTCATATAAATCTTTGCCCATGCCCACATATTGGCTGCCCTGGCCGGCAAAAAGAAAACCTACCATTCAATAACGCAGGCGCCCCAAACCAAACCTGCCCCGAATGCATCCAATAGGATGACGTCTCCTTTTTTAACCCTGCCCTCCTGCACCGCTTCGCAAAGCGCGGTAACCGTGGAGGCGCTGGACATATTCCCGCATCTTTCTATATTAAGATAAACCCGGTCTTCGGGAATGCCCAATTTTTTGGCTACGGCCATAATGATACGCGCGTTCGCCTGATGCGGAATAATCAGGTCCACATCCGCAAAGGTCATGCCTGCCTGCTCCAGGACAATCTCGGCGGCTTTAGTCATGGTATTGACCGCGATCTTGAATAATTCATTGCCCTGCATTTTTATAAAATGCTGGCGGTTCCTTACAGTCTCGGTAGTTGCCGGATTTGCCGAACCTCCGGCAGGCATATTCAATATGCCCGTTTTTGAACCATCGCAACCCAGGTACGTAGAAATAATACCCCTGCTCTTTACTTCCGATAAAACCGCAGCTCCGGCGCCGTCTCCAAACAAAACGCAGGTATTGCGGTCCTGCCAATCCGTGATAGAAGATAAAACCTCAACCCCGATGACCAGGGCATTTTTATAAGTAGAGCAGGCAATAAACTGCTGGGCCACTGAGAGCCCGTAGACAAAACACGCGCAGGCAGCGGAGATATCAAATGAAGCGGCGCGCTTTGCGCCAAGTTTATTCTGCAGGATAGAAGCTAC
>JAQUSM010000039.1 GCA_028715095.1 Candidatus Omnitrophota bacterium | reverse complement strand
ACCTAAGGCTCCGATAGTCGGGTTAATTACAATCCGGTCAAGGCTTAAACCCATATCGGAGATTAATATATTCAGCTGCTTGGCAATATTGATATCTATGGGGCTTTCGGCAATAAGGTAGTGTCCATCCGCCAGGACGCTGGCAACCAAAGTCTTATAATTATCCTGGACCGCGGAGCCGATCAGGCAGCGTTCCCCCTTGGCCGCTTCAGAACAGGCGGGTAAAATCAGGTTGTCTTTGGCATCATCGCCGCTTCCAATGATTATTAACGGTACCTTTACCTTTTTTAAAAGCGAGGAAATAAATTTTGCCGCCTCCTTGGGGCTTTTATTCCCGGAATCAGGGTGCGTTCCCTGCATTCTTACGCAAAGTAACCGCGCTTTAAATTCATTTACACATTTATCAGCCCAGGCAAGCGGCTCATCCAAAACTTTGCCATAAGCTAAAACCAGCTATTCATCCCAATCCTGCGGCGGAGTGTCCCAGATTTCAAAGGCAATCGCAGGAGGGTTGGGGATCTCTCCTTCTTTAAATAACAACGGCAGGCTGTTCTGGCCTCCGATTTTTACCGGATTAATACGTGAGCCGCCATTCTCATTATTCGCTCCGATAGTTATAGTAGAAATTACACCCGGCCATTTCTCGATCACTGATTGCGTTTCCATATTTTCTCTCCCAATGAATTAAGCGCCGTTAATATCGGCGCATCGTTATCCAAATCAAAAACCGAGGAGCCTTTTAAGCTTAATTCTTCAATTAAATGATCCGGCGGCAGGCAGCCAAGATACTCTAACCCTGTTTCCCCGATCTTTCCCTTTTTTATATTCTCATTAAAACGGTTTACCAAAAGAAATCTTTTTTTTATCTCCAGTTTTAATTGTTCCGCCAATTCATTAATTCTCTGCGCTGATTTTAAGCCTATGCTGGAGGCATCTGACACAACGATAAGCATATCGGCAAACCTGCTGGTACGCCGGGATAAATGCTCTAAGCCAGCTTCGTTATCAATAACTATATAATCATAATCCTTGATCAGCTTGGACATAACAGCCCTTAAAACATTGTTAACGTAACAATAACATCCCGGGCCTTCAGGTTTACCCATGCTCAGGATATCAAACCCGTCCTCTTCCTGGACCGCTGATTGCACCTGGTATTCTATAAAACGTTCTTTCGGCATACCGGATGGTACGGTTGCCGGATTTGCGGATATATCATCCAGGATTGCCCCTATGTTACGGCCGGGTTTTAACCCTAAGACCTCGCCCAGGTTATTATTAGGGTCTGCGTCTACGGCTAAAACCGAACCGAGTTTCTTTTCCTTAATTCTGCGGATAATTAATGAGGCGATTGTGGTTTTCCCTGTACCGCCTTTTCCGGCCATCGCGATAACGCAGCCCATTAAAATTTCACCGTAGGAAACTTCATTAAATCCGTATGCGGAAAAAACAAGGCCTGGCTATATTCGTCCATATACCCCGGATCAACCGATAATTCAAAATAAGTAATTTTAGAGGCAAGGATATTAGCCATAAGCATAGCCTGGTTTGACAAAAGGATCTGGTTTGCTCCCGCCAGGGCGCTGTTTCCGATAAAGACAAATTTAGAGAGCGCCAGATCCGGCAACAATCCGATCCTAATCGCTTTCTCAATGTCCAGGTATGTGCCAAACCCCCCGGCTATAAATATTTTCGAGATTTCAGAAAAACCTAAACCAAGATGCTTAGCCAGAATAGCGGTAGCCGAGTATATCGCCGCCTTGGAACGTTTAAGATTTTCAATATCCGCTTCATTAATTACGATATCCGATTGATTCTCTGTTTCTTCCTTAAAACAGACAACAAACTCTTTTCCCGTGCCTGTTTGCCGGATACGGCTGCCACCGGCTTTAATCTTACCTCCCTTATCAATTATGCCTGCCTCCAGCATTGAGCTGATTAAATCAATATAACCCGAACCGCAGATCCCCCGGGGTTTTTTATCTCCGATAGTAGAGTATTTAACGCTAAAGTCTGTTTTATTTATGCTTACTTTCTGGATTGCGCCGCTGCTGGCGCGCATGCCGCAGGTTAGCCCGCTTCCTTCAAAAGCCGGGCCGGCAGAGGCTGCGCAGGCAACCAAGAAATCTTTGCTACCCAGGACAATCTCCCCGTTTGTGCCGATATCAATTAATATGCAGAGCTTATCCTTTTGATATATGCCGCTAGAGAGGACTCCGGCTGTAGTATCCCCTCCGACATAGCTGGAAATCCCCGGCACGCATGAAAGCAGGCCCCTGGGGTTGATATTTATCCCTGCCTCTGCCGCGCGCAAAACAGGCAGAAAATTTGCCGTAGGCACATATGGTTCTTTGCGGATATGCCCCGGGTCAACGCTTAGGAGCAGGTGGATCATCGTGGTGTTGCCCGAACAAACAATACAATTAACATCATTTAAATCAACATTATTCTCAAGGGTCAACTCGCGGATTATCTGATTCATTGTATTACAAACAGCCTCATGTAATTTTTCTAATCCGTCGCTTTGGCCGGCATAGACAATACGCGTGATTACATCATTGCCAAAAGTAGCCTGTTGGTTATAAGTTGCCTTTGTCCCAAGGATCTTTTTTGAGTTTAAATTTACCAGCTGGCCGGAAATTGTAGTTGTTCCGATATCAAAACAAAGCCCAAAATTCCTGTCTGTCGTATCTCCTGACTCAACCAGGACAATTTCCACGGTATCATTTCGTTTGCCTAAGGTGACGGTAACCTTCCAATCGGAATCGCGCAATAATTCCCCTAATTGGCGGATATTGAATAAACCTGTTTGTATTACCGGGAAATCTTCGAGGCTGCGCAGGGCGCGGTACAACCTCTCTAAATCACTTATGCTGTCACTAAGGGTCGGCGCAGGCAATTCCAGATATAATTTTGTAGCAAAAGGTGAATGTTTAAAAAGGCCTTCTTTGAATTTTGTATTTACCGGCTGGATATCCTCCGCCTTTGAATAAAGGCTGCCTAAGCGCTCCTCAAGCTCTGAAGGAGAAAGATTATCAAGGTTAAGCCGCGACTCTTTAGGGATCTCCACCTCTAAATCACTATGAATATTTGTAAGGCAGGCAAGGTATATATTATTTTTTCTTTCTTCCGGGGTAATTATGCCGTTAGGCTGGGTGCTAACCTGGCCTGTTTTTAAGATTACCTTGCACCTTCCGCAAACCCCGTCACCGCCACAAACAGAATTAATATATACCCCCGCAGAGATGGCCGCAGAAAGTATAGTCTTATCTTTTTCAACAAGAATGGACTTATTATCCGGTATAAAAGTGACTTTGAATTTTTGCATTGGTTAGAGTTAGTTTAAATTCTTTAAGAACGCGGGGATCCCTGCTGCTTCTTTGGGGCCTACGATCACCTTAAAACCTGATTTCTCTTCCAGATCGCCGCTTAAGACGGCCACATAACCTGGAATAATTAAATTTCTATGTTTTACCGCATCTTGAACTCCAAATTTGTCCAATGATTTAGCGATGGATTCGGCATTGAATTTTTCTGCGGCCCAGGCGGTAAGCACAGACATCCCTTCGGTATCCACGCTTAAAATATAGGAAGGTATTTTGCTGGCTTCTACTTCGCCTAAAACAGTGAAATAACTTAATGAGAAGTTAGTGGTTATCAAAACCGGTGATTCTGCGGTTGCTTTTCCCACAGGATAGAGCTTAGGTTCAATTTGCAAAGGTTTTTGCGGGTCAGTATAAATATTCTGCCTTAAGGTCAAGATAGCTAAAACCTCCCAGGTTTCTACCCCCCTAATCAAAACAAGCCCGGCGTATTTAGCTATATATGCGCCTGCCTCTATGGCTTCTTCATAAAAATCATTTTTATCCACGATAGCCAGGCTTGGATAACCTAAGGAGCGGTTTGATTTCTTAAGGGCCTGGCGGCGCAGCTGAGTTAAATCCCAAATCTTATCGCTGACCGGTTTTACTCCGGTATCTAAAATCAGGTCACGGACCCCTAATGAATTAAGTTCTTTGGCAAGTTGCGCAAGGCCGGCAATATCCTGCGCAACTACAACTAACGGAAGCTGGAATTCTTTGGCTATCGGAGCGATTTGGCTGAAATTATCTTTTGTCGCGCAATAAAGCAGGGGATTACGCAATTTGGCTGCGGCTGCGGCTTCTTTTAAAGCAGCCAGGTCAGCGCTCATTAACATAATCGGCAGGAGAGTATTATTTAAGACTAATTTGGTTACCTCAAGGAACCTTTTTGCATCCGTATTCTTATTTATTGCGATAAGGTTTACTTCCAGCAGCTGGCCTATGCGTTCAAACTTCAGCTGGTTAATTTTTTCAAGCCGTTTTTTTATTTCAATGTCAGGCAGGTTGTCTTCAATAATAAAACCCAGCCCCGCCGGATTGCGAAATTTCTCCTCATGCCTGAACATTACTGTTTCATTACCAATATCAAACTTTGAATCACCGCTGCCTAAAGTGATAAGCTTAATTGGAGGCAGAGCCTGTTCCTCTAAGGCGGCTTTGGCCTCCGGTGAAATAAAAGGGCATTTCTCAATAGTCAGTGTTTTCTTGGCTAATTGCATCGCAAAAGCAAGGCAGGTAGCCAGGCCGCACTTGCGGCAATTTGTCTTAGGAAGTAACTTATAAATATCCAAACCAGAAAGTGCCATAATTATCTCCTATTAATTAAGCTGGCGAAATAACCTGCGCCAAATCCATTGTCAATATTAACTACTGTAACGCCCGGGGAACATCCGTTTAGCATGGACAAAAGCGCAGCTAACCCGGAAAAACTGGAACCATAACCACAGCTGGTCGGAACGGCAATAACAGGTGATTTGGTCAACCCGCTGACCAAACTTGCTAAAGCCCCCTCCATACCCGCTACCACTATTATTACGTTAGCCTTTTCTAATCTATCAACGTTACTCATTAAGCGGTGGACGCCTGCGACACCGACATCATACAGCTTATCAACGTAATTTCCCATTACCTGCAGGGTTTGCGTGGCTTCTTCAGCAATCGGAATATCGCTGGTGCCCGCAGAAATTACCAAAACCCGGCCCTTAGAAGGTTTCTTGGGGTTAGCCAAAAAATAACCAATTTTTGCCAGGGGGTTATATTTTAAAACAGGAATTGACTTCTTTAAGAAAGAAAATGCCGCCTTGTCTAATTTAGTTAAGAGCAGGTCCTCTTTTAGTTTAATTATCTTTTTAGCTATTTTCCCCAGGTGCTCTCTGCTTTTTCCCGGGCAGTAAATTACTTCCGCAAACCCCTTACGCTTCTTCCTGTCAGTGTCAAGTTTGGCAAAACCCAGGTCGCAGAAACCTTTTTTTAACGACATTTATCTATAAGCCCCGGTAAATAAGAAAACCAAGGAGGGCAATTAAAAATACGGCAAGTATATAGAAATCATTAAAATAAAAGAAATCATGCAGCATATCCGGCAAGATTTTTTCCTCTTTTGCCTGGCTTTCTGGATGCGCCTGATGATGATCTTTCTTGTATTGCTCTACCTGATCTTTCTTGAATCTTAAATACAGCCCGCCTATTTTATACGCGGGGATTATTCCTTTTTCTGCCAGGTCCAAAACATCTTTTTCAAATACACCCAGAATAACCGAGACGTCCCTGACTGTGAGCAATTTTTCTTCAGCCATTTTTAGTTTATTTTCCTATTTTGCCCGCGGCAACCCAGCTATCAATCGCTTTACGCTCAAACTTCCAGTCGTTACCCTCTTTGTTCCCCGGCATCTTCCCCGAATTAGCCCATTCCATTATTGAATTTAGTTCAACTTCCAGGTATTTTGCCAGTTGTTCTGAATTAAGAAAATCATGCAGCATCGAACACTGCCCTTCCAAAATCGCTCCTTCAGCGATATTAAGCTTGGCCGGATAAATATGCCCCTCAACAATAGCCTGCGGCAGGAGCGTTAATCTTTCCTTGGCGGTAATCTTTCCTTTTACCCTGCCCCCGATAATTATATTATCGCCGATAATATCGGCGTTAATCAAAGCTGTAGAACCTATGGTAAGATTCCCGCGGGTGTCCAGGTTGCCTTCAAATTTACCGTTAATACGCAGATTAACCGGGTCTTTAAAAGATAAGCTTCCCTGCATTGCGGCATCAACATCCAAAGTCTTTTCTTCCAGTTTCTTTTTAAATGCCATGCGCACCCTCCTTCTTTTTGAACACAGGATTATTCAAAAGACGGTTCTCTATATTTCGCAATAAATGCAAAACAATCAAAACTAAAACCGTGGCATAAACTGCCATCTTGTTGAATCCGCAGCCCACTGCCAGGCCAATCCCCGAAACCACCCATAAGCTGGCGGCAGTAGTTAAACCCCTTATGCCTTCCGGTTCGCGGATAATTGTACCTGCGCCCAGAAACCCGATTCCCGTAATCACACCTGCGGCAATACGGGCCGGGTCAAGCGCAACCTTATCTTTATATATATCAAAAACATATAAAGATGTCAACATGATAAGACAAGAACCTAAAGCTACTAAAATATGGGTGCGCAGGCCGGCCTCTCTGCGGTGCGCCTGCCTTTCAAGGCCGATTAACCCGCTTAAAACCAAAGTCAATAATAAGCGCGTAATCATTTGAAAATCAGTAGGCATTTGGCCCTCCCTCTAATTATTAAGCTGCGTATTTAAATACAGGTTATCTCTTGCGCCTTGTTTATAAAGAAAATAAGCAACTCCGCTAACCATAGCGGCATTATCCATACATAAGCCAAGGGTGGGGAAAAAACAATCAATACCCGAATCCCGGGCAGCCAAAAAGAATTTTTTGCGTAAGCTGCTATTTGCAGCCACCCCTCCTCCAATTAAAAGCTGCTTTACATTTTTAAGTTTACAGGCCAGCAAGGATTTCTTTACTAGTACATTTATTACGCTTTCCTGGAAAGAAGCAGCCAGATCGGCATTTCTTGATTTGATTTTCTGAGGGTTATCTTTTAAATAATACAAAACAGCGGTTTTTATGCCGCTGAAACTAAAATCCAGTTCACCCCTAGTACCTGAGCAAGCGAATTTAACCTTATGGTTATTGCCGTTTTCGGCTAATTTCTCAATCAGGGGGCCGCCGGGATAACCCAGCCCCATAATTTTAGCTACTTTATCAAAAGCCTCGCCGCAGGCATCATCCTGGGTTTGGCCCAGGAGCCGTATATCAGAAAAATCCTTAACATAAAAAAGGCTTGTGTGCCCACCGGAGGCCACTAAAGCTGCGCAGGGAAGTTTTATATTCCGGTGGCAGAGAATATTGGCATAAATATGGCTGTGGACGTGATTAACTCCCAGGATAGGCTTACCCAAACTTAATGCTAATGCCTTGGCAAAAGATACTCCGACCAAAAGCGAGCCCGGCAGCCCGGGGCCCTTAGTAACCGCAATCAGGTCTATATCTTCCGCTTTGATCCCGGCTTCTTTCATTGCCTCCCGGTATACTCCGGCTATGCTTTCCAGCTGCAAACGCGAAGCAATTTCCGGGATTACTCCGCCGTATTTACTGTGTATCTTCAGGCTTGAAACGACAACATTAGCCAGGATTACCTTGCCATCTTTAACTAATCCGATCCCTGTTTCATCGCAAGATGTCTCTACCCCTAAAACAATCATTTAGCTATCTCCGATACAAAAACAAGTTTATACCCTGACTTTACCAATAGCGGGATAGCCTCGCTCAGGGCAATAAGCGTATTCCTGCGGTCATGGCCTATTCCTACAGCCTGGCCATTTTTTCCAGCCAAATCCCTTAATTTGATTATTTGAGCTTTTATATAAGCCGGATCATCGAAGTTATCCAGGAATATATCCCTTTTGGCAAACCGCATCTTAATCCTTTTGGCTAATAAAGGGCAAACAGATTTGGCTGTTACGAAGCTATCCAGAAAATATAATTTACGTTTTTTGGCTTCAGACAAAATTAAAGCGCTGACCCTGCTGTCTTCAGTAATACGCGATCCCATATGGTTGGATATGCCTTTTGCGAATAAAATTGAGTTTAAGTCCTGATCAAGGATTTCATGGATCCGTCCGGCGTTCATATCCGTTGTAATAGTGTTTTTTTCCAGCCGGTATTTTTCTTTAGGCTCCATCGGCAGGTGTAGGATTATTTCAAACCCCAAATTATGTAAATTTTGCGCAACCCTCCTGGAGTTATTCAGGTTTGGCAAGATGGCGCAGGTCAAAGGCTGATTTATTTTTGATGCGATTTCAAGATTATTTAAATGATACCCCCAATCATCTATTACGATAGCGATCTTTCCCTTTACGGGGATTTGT
>JAQUSM010000038.1 GCA_028715095.1 Candidatus Omnitrophota bacterium | reverse complement strand
TGGCGCCCGGCCCACTCCATAGCCGGACAAAACCCTGATATTCTCCTGCTCCTGGCCGGGTATTGCCGATATAAATATCGGGAACAACCCCATGTTCAGGAATTCCGCGATGCTTGAGCCTCCGGGTTTGGTAATGATAATATCGCTTGCCCCCATAAGCTCTTCGGCGTTATCCACAAAACCAAAAACTTTAACATTCTGTAATTTCCGCTTTTGCAGGCGGCTAAAAAGTCTTTTATTTTTCGCGCAGACAACCAGCACCTGCGCATGAGCGCATAAACTTCCGGCAATTTCCTCAAGCGGCCCTGAACCGAATGAGCCGGTCATTAACAAAACTGTAAAGCTGTTTTCATTTATCCCGAATTTCTTGGCAAGCTCGGCCCGATTTTGAGTTTTAGCGAAACTGGGGCTGATTGGAATGCCGGAGGCCTGAATCCTGTCAGATGCAACCCCCATCTTTAATAATATATCCCTGGTTGAGCCTGATGCGGCAACATAGAGATCCGTACCTCGACAGATCCAGAATGGATGCACCCCGAAATCCGTAATTACCGTAACCAGTTTTGCCCGGATTTTATTTCTTAGTTTTAAGTTTGCGGCCAGCTCTGAATTAAGAAAATGAGTGGAAATAATAAAATCAAAATCCTCTTTGATTAAATAACTAACGAATTTCCGGCAGCCAAGATAATTTACGATTAAGGATAATTTACGGCTAAGCCATCGGCTCAGCCTGAACTCAGTCAGCCAGAAAAAAAACCCCCAAAGCCATACGGCATAATGCACTAAAAACGGATAACCCGAATTATAGCAAAAACGGAATAACCCTCCGGTAAAAGGCAGGATATCGACCAACTCAACCGCAAGGTCCTTGCGGTTGCTTTTTAAATAACCATATATTGCTTCAGCCGCCCTGCGGTGCCCCGCTCCCGCCGAAGCATAAGTAATCAACACCCTCATATCAGTAGACAGTCTATGTAACTATTTGTAAATACTTAAGATACAAAACAATTCTTTAATTAATTATTTGTTAGAAATTTCGCGGCAGCCAGAAGATCTTTAAATACAAAGTCCGGTTTTACTTCCCAGTTTTTCTGATTAGATAATTTCTCTTTACCAGAGAGGATGAGAATGGATTTAGCCCCCGCCGCATGGGCGGTTAACACATCTCGTATAGTATCACCCACAAAATAAGCTTTCTTTAGATTAACCTTAAATTCCCGGGCCGCTTTTTTAAGTAAACCCGGCTTTGGCTTCCGGCATCTGCAGCCGGTTTCTTTGCGATGAGTGCAATAATAAACCTTGGTGATTTTTCCGCCTGCCTGCTCAACACCCTCAAGCATTTTAGCGGTTATGGCATCCAGGGTTTTTTGAGCGTAAAACCCTCTGCCCACCCCCGCTTGATTTGATGCCACGAATATCTTAAAACCCGCCCTGCTCAACAAAGCAATCGCTTCTTTTGCGCGCGGTAAGAATTTAAACTTCTTAAGCGAAGTTACATATAACCTATCGCCAGGATATTTATTTATTACGCCGTCTCTATCTAAAAAAACTACCTTCATCTTTATTAAAAAGATTACTTGCTTGTCCCCAGCATATAATCAATAACTTTGTCGCTTACTTTGTTCTTTTTCAAATATGTTATCGTCTCTGAATCAAGATTATAGGTTGAATGCGTCCTCTGGATTTCGCTGATTATTATCGAATCCGGGGTGCCCTGGGAAGCCATCTCAACTATCTTGGGAACCGGTATATAATAAGCGTTAACCGCGCTTGCCTCTTTATCTTTTTTATCCATTGAGTTTCCGATTAACCCGCCGCCAACTGCTCCGGCTACAGCGCCGATACCTGCGCCTGCGAGGGCATTATGGCTTTGATAACCGATTATGCCTCCGGCAGTAGCGCCGATTAACCCGCCGGCAATAGCTCCCGTGGTTGTCTTTGGCCCAGCGGTCTCACAACCGGCCAACACAAAAATTACAACAATAGATAACGCTAATAAACTTCTTCTCATTTTTCCTCCTTTACCCGCAAAGGGTACACCGGCCACTTCCTTCAGGGCCGGGTGTTAGCGGTATTATTCTTTTTTTTCATTTCCAGAAACTTCGCGTAACTTAATATCTGGTATAAAGTATCAAAGAAAGCAATAATAAACCCATACATGCCATCCTTATACCCTTTTTTACCAAAATATCTCCTGAAGAAACGATCCACCGCCCTCCAGGTAGCCCACACCAGCGTCATCTTGCGCCCGGTCTTAATCCACTTCACTGCCTCAAGCGTTGATTGCCGGTTGACGCTATTTAAAAAATGCTCCAGGTCAGGGTATCCCCTATGTATAATATCGCTTTTTAAATGCCCGCAGGCCCCGTCAGCAAATGCCCGCGGATGCACCTCCGCTTCTTCATACCTGAACTTATCTTTCTGAAAAAGCCGCACCTTTGAAGCCGGATACCAGCCGCCGTATCTTACCCAATAATTACTGATAAAATTACGCAGCGGAATATCATAAGCCGCAAAATCGTTGGATTGAATCGCCTGCTCAATCTCAACTTTTAACTCCGGGGTAACCGTCTCATCCGCGTCCAGGCTCAAGACCCACTGGTTCCTCGCCTGCGCATAAGCCCAATTCCTGTGCTTACCTTCAATATCCATCTTTCTAAAGAAAATTTTACAATCGTATTTCTTGACGATTTCAACCGTCTTATCTGTGCTCTCATCATCAACAACAATTATTTCATCAGCCCATTTCACCGACTCAAGGCACTGGGCGATGCAAGACTCCTCATTTTTCGTCAAAACCACCACCGACAATTTAGCCATTAACACTCCTATTCCGAACCTGCTCAATAATATAATCTTTTTCTTCCCGGGTCATCTCCGGGTATATCGGTAAAGTAAAAATCTGCTTCGCCGCCGACTCCGACTCCGGAAAATCTCCCGCTTTATACCCTAAATATTTAAAACATTTCTGCAGATGCAGCGGTACCGGATAAAATACCCGCGAGTCAATACCTTTCTCCTGCAAATATTCCACAAACCCCTTATTAGAAACCGGCGCGCGTAAAGTATACTGATGATAAATATGATTTGTATAATCAGGCACAAACGGAGTTTTTATTCCCAGCCCGGATAAGTTTTCATTATAATATTGCGCTATCTCCTGCCTCTTTTTATTCCACCCATCCAGGTATTTTAGCTTAACATCCAGCACCGCCGCCTGAATCGTATCCAGGCGGTTATTGCGCCCCAAAACTAGATGATAATATTTGTCGCTATTGCCCTGGTTGCGCAGGATATTTAACCTTTCAGCAACGGCTTTATTATTCGTTAAAATTAACCCCGCGTCGCCAAAAGCCCCCAGGTTTTTACCCGGATAAAAACTCACTGTCCCGCAATCACCCAGCGTCCCGGCTTTCTTACCTTTATATTCGGCGCCAAATGCCTGCGCCGTATCCTCAATTACCTTTAATTTAAATTTAGCCGCCAGCTTCAATATCCCGCCTATATCCGCGCACTGTCCGTAAAGATGCACCGGGATTATCGCCTTAATCTTTAATCTGCTCTTCCTGGATAATATCCTCTCAACGCTCTCAAGTGAAATATTATAAGTATCTGCGTCAATATCCGCGAAAACCGGGCGCGCCCCGATACTTGCCACTGCCCCTGCCGTAGCGTAATAAGTAAACGTAGGGCAAATCACCCCGTCTCCGGGTTCAATTCCCAAGGCAAGCAAAGCTAAAACTATAGCATCAGTGCCGTTTGAAACCCCGGCCGCGTATTTTGCCCCGGAGTATTTCACAACACTCTCTTCAAACCTTACCAGGCCCTGGCCCAATACAAAACTGGTGTTATCGATCACCTCTTTTATCGCCGCATCCAGCTCCTGGCGAATCGGCGCTATCTGTCTTTTTAAATCCAACGCTTGTATTTTCATTTTCCAGTAGACAGTCTACGTAACCGTCTCAAGCTCCATAAGATACAAAACAAATCTTTAACTTAATAACTTCGCCGCCGCATCAAACACCATATCTACACTCACCTGCCGTAAACACTCCTTATCCTTATCGCAAACCGCAAGCCTGAAATTCTTATAACATGGCCGGCAATCCATATCCCATTTTAAAACTACATGCTCGCTGCCTGGAGGAAACGGCCCATACACCGCTTCACTCACCGGCCCAAACACAGAAACTGTACGCACCCCCAGCGCCACCGCCATATGCATCGGCCCGCCGTCATTAGTAATAAGCAAATTGCAATTCTTGATTACTCCCGGTAAAATCCCTAAACCCGTCTTACCCGTTAAATCTACCGGCTTATTGCGCATAGCATGCACTATTACTTCGGAGATCTCGCGCTCCGATTCATCTCCCAAAATTATCAATTTGGCCTTAAACTCATCCGCCAGCCTATCCCCCAGTTGAGCAAATTTTAATGCCGGCCAATGTTTGTAAACCGCATCCTTTCCCCAACTGCCTCCTGCTCCGGGAGCAATGCCGATTACCAAATCACTCTCCTCAATTCCGGAGGCCGCAAGCAGATTTTTTGCTTTTAATTCGCTACCCGCAGAAACCGCCAAAAACAAACTCTTATCACTAACCGGAATATCTAAAAATTTAAGCAGTTCTAAATAATATTCCACCACATGCCTGTCATGGTAACCATCTATATCCACCCGGCTGCTAAGAAATCTCCCCCTGCCCTTATAATTAAAACCAATGCGCCTGCCTATCCCCATTATTTTGGCAAATAAACTATAGCGGTGATCAAGAGAAAAATCAAGGCAAATATCAAAACGTTCTTTTTTTATCTCCCAGGTTAATTTTATCGCGCTCCAGGTAGCCTGAAAGAATGACTCCTGGTAAATTTTCTTGAGGTCCCCGCGCGAAAGGGCGAAAACTTTATTTATTTGAAGGTTGCTTTCTAATATCGGCTTAACCCGCAAATTCGACCAGTAACCGATAAAACTATCCGGGTATCGCGCCTTAATCGCTTTTATAACCGGGGTGGTAAATAAAACATCACCGATACCGAACGGATTGACAATCAGGAATTTCTTAATCATTATCTTTTAAAGTCATCCTCAAATCTTTCTATATCATCCTCTTCCAGGTACGCCCCGGTCTGCACTTCAACAATCTTCAAGGGGCTGCGCAGGGGATTTTCCAGGCGATGCTTCCTGCCCTTAGGTATATAGACGCTTTCATTACTACGCACAAATGAAACCTTGCCGTCACTGGTAATCTTTGCTACCCCGCTTACCACCACCCAATGTTCAGCCCTGCTCTTATGCCTTTGCAAACTAAGCCGTTTTTTCGAAGCAAGTTCAATAAGTTTGATCTTAAAACCTATCCCCTGCTGCAAAACAGTAAACGACCCCCAGGGCCTGCGCTCAGTCAAATGCACCTGATGCTCTTTACGCTTAAGCGCCTTTAGCCTTTCAACTAGCTGCTTAACATCTTGGGCCCTGCCTCTATCGCAAACCAGCAAGGCATCCGGGGTATCGGCAATAACCATGTTATTGACTCCTATTGTCGAAACCAGCCTGTTGCCTCTGGCAAATACGCATACACCATGGCTGTCCACATTCAGGGCATCGCCATTAGAAATATTTCCTTTTTTATCCTTCGGGAAAATCTCCGCAAGCGCCTCCCAACTTCCCAAATCCGTCCAATAAAAATCAGCCGGAATTAACGCGATCCCCTTAGAATGCTCCATAATCCCATAATCAACAGAAACCGGCTCAATCCCCGGCCAAATTTCAGGTATATCATTTACCGAATTGATCGACCTTAAGCTATCATACAGCCCGGGTAAATATTTCTCTACCTCCTCCAGAAATACCGAAGCCTTCCAAATAAACATCCCGCTGTTCCAGAAAAATCTCTTATCCTTAAGATATTTCTTAGCCTTGCTTAAATCCGGCTTCTCTAAAAACTTCTCAACCTCTATATACCCGCCCTTGCCGGCTCCGGACTTTATATACCCGTATCCGGTAGAAGCCGTGCTCGGTTTAATCCCTATCGTAACTAAGAAATCTTTTCCGGCGCAGGAGATTGCCTTTTTAATCGTCTTTTTAAAATTCCCCGTATTCTTAATATAATGATCCGAAGGCAAAACTAAAAGCACCGCATCTTTATCAATACGGCTGATCAACTTTGCGCAAAGCCCGGCTGCTGGAGCGGTATTCTTTCCCTGCGGCTCTAAAATTATATTCTCATCCGGGATGCCGAATTTAGCAACCTGCGCCTTAACCTCATAAAAATAAATATTATTCGTAACGATGTAAACGCGCCGCGGTTCAACCAGGCCTTTTAAGCGCTGAACAGTCGCCTGCAAAAGGCTTGTCTCTCCGATAATCTTCATGAATTGCTTTGGCTCAAGCTCGCGTGAAAACGGCCAGAACCTGCTACCTACCCCGCCGGCTAAAATAACCGCGTATGTCATCTTCGTTAACCCCTCGTCATTGCGACGGCGCAAAGTGCCCGAAGCAATCTCGTTTATCCTGCCCTTGTTTCAAAATGTACTGATCTCTTTTAAGCCGATTGTCTTGCATATTTTAATCAATGTTTCCAGCGTAATATTCTTTTTGCCTTCTTCAATTTTCGATATATCCGGCTGCCTTACTCCGCAAGCCCCAGCCAGCTCTTTCTGGCTCATGTTCAATTTAATCCGGCTCTCCCTTATTTTTGCTCCAATAGCCTGAAAATAAGAGGAACTTTTCTCTTTGGCCGGCCCGGGCCTTCCATTTTTTTCTTCAAGCATTCTTTCATAAATAGCCTGCCACCAATCCCTGAATTCGGAATTCTCTTTAAGCCGGCGCCAATAAGATTTTATTTTAGGCCAGGCTGGAATAAAACAATCCTTAGGTACAAAACGAAAAACTTCCCTTGGCTCATCGCAGCGCGAAAATAAAATCACCGCGTAATATGCAAAACGCGGATGGTTAATATCCTTTAACGCTTTGCCTGCCTCGGCTAAAGCCTTATCATTAAACCCCCAGAAATATTTAGCGAAGTCTTTTTTCATATAGCTATTTTCTTGATAAACTCCTTAACCTCATTTTCAAGATATATAAGCATCTCCTGGGAATTAAAGCCTTTCTCGTAAATATCCAGGTCAATAAGCCCTATCTTAAGATCATGCCGGGAGAATGTATTATACCAATGCAAGAGCCCCCTCTGGGCCTGCTTAGGCATTTCCCGGATAAACTTATGCAGCGGCATTACCTTCTTTGAAAGCATATAAATATCAAAGGCATCCCGGGCTTCTTTTCGCCCCTCAGAAAAAAACCTGCCGGCCTCATCCTGCCGGATAGACGTTCCGGATACAGCGTATATTTTCTGGGCGTATATATCCTTTACGCTGTAAACAGGCACCCCGCTAAACTTAATAATTTTAGGCCGGCTGATTAAATTGTTCTCGACAAAATCAACCTTTAGCGGCCTCTTCAAGCCTTTCCTGGAAAGAGTATAAAATACCGCCCTGGCTGCGCCGCTTAGCTTAATTTCGTTCTCCCGTTTCAGGCTTACCCCGGGCAAGTTCTCAAACGCCGAAACAATTTTTTCAATCTCATGCTTATTAAAAGCAACAGAGAAAAAATCCAGATCTAAAGAAAACCTGTGCTGCAGGTAATAAATCTCAAGCGCGGTGCCTCCGGCAAGGGCAAAACTTCCTTTTACCCTCTTGAAAGTATTCAAAACCTCCAACTGAAAATTCCTAAGCGTTTTATCCATTCCCGTCCCATAGTTTATAAGCTATATTCTATATAGAGTATAAACTATAAATATCTCTTGTCAAGGGAATTTAACAATGACGCCCGGCTATTCTTTTGGCCTCCCCCGCAACTTCATCCACGCTTATATCAAGCAAATTTCCCTTTTCAATCACCGTATGCCCCTCTCCCCACGGCCCCCAGCGCCGGCTGGTTTTTCCCGGCAAGTCATTCCTGAATAAAGCCAGCACAGGCGTACCCACGCAAGCTGCCAAATGCACCGGACCGCTATCGCAGGAGATAAGCAAAGAGCAGCGTTTCAATAACGCGGCTAACTCCACAAGAGAAGTTTTATTGACCATATCAACAATCCCGTCATTGCGAGGCGCCGAAATAATCTCTTTGCTCCTTCCCATCGTCAGCCCCACGATTACAACCTTTATTCCCAACTCCCGCGTGATCCTTTCTGCCAACTCCATAAACCTTTCAACAGGCCACTGCTTTAACGGGTCGCTGGTAAACGGATGAATCGCAACCGCTCCAGCTAAAAAATCAAATTTATCACTGGCAATCTTCGTCATTGCGAGGAGTGTTTTTTGCGACGAAGCAATCCCGTTATTTCCTGCGCCAATTAAAGAAA
>JAQUSM010000037.1 GCA_028715095.1 Candidatus Omnitrophota bacterium | reverse complement strand
ATCGGCTGTTTAGGCTTATTTAATGATTGGGTAAAAGAACGTAAGGCGCATTGTAATGATGATATTTATTGCGGCATGTTAGAGGATAACCGAAAAGTAATAAAAGAAGCATTGGATAATTGTAAGCAGCTTGGTTTAAAGGGTATAGTAGTTAAGATTGATAAGCAGATCAAAGGATTTACTCTGGGTTATAAATTAAATAAAGATACATTTTGCATACTCTATGAGATTACAGATCTTTCTATCAAGGGTCTGGCGCAATTTATATTCCGCCGTTTCAGCGAGGAATTAAAAGATTACAAATATATTAATATTATGGATGATTCGGGACTGGATAACCTGAAGAAAGTAAAACTTTCTTATAAGCCGGAGCGCTTGATTTCTGCCTATATCGCGACCAGGGATGTTTAAACATATTGATGAAGTAGAATTTACCATATTTGATACCGAGACTACCGGTCTTAATCCAGATTCCGGAGACCGTATAGTTGAATTGGCCGGCTTAAGGGTTAAAGGCAAAGAGAGGATTGCGAAATTTGACACTTTAGTCAATCCGGGCAGAGAAATCTCTCCGGAAGCTTTTGCGGTAAATAAAATCACCCCGGAAATGCTTAAGGATGCCCCTGGTATAGGGATAATACTGCCTAAATTCCTGGATTTTATTCAGGGCAGCTGCCTTTGTTCCTATAATGCAGAATTTGACTTGAGTTTTCTGGATAATGAATTAAAGATCAGCGGCCTGCCGGCATTAGGCGGGCAGATTAGCTTTGATATATTGACCATGGCAAGGCGCCTTATGCCAAATCAAGAACGTTATGCGCTTTGGTTTATTGCCGGTAAATTAGGGTTGAAGGTTAAGCAGCAGCACCGGGCTTTTACCGATGTGGAAATGGCCTGGGAAGTTTTTAATAGGTTCAAAGATATGTGCCTGGAAAAAGGAATTACGGGGTTTGCCGATTTCTCCAGCCTTTTTGCTTTTAATCCGGTCTTTTTGGGAAGTCCTGCTTTCTTAAAAATATCTCAGGTTGAGAAAGCGATTAATTTAAAGGCACATTTAAAGATAAAGTATCTGTCTACAAAAGATGCAGGTATTTCTTTAAGGGAGGTAATCCCCAGGCAAATCCTGCAGAATGGTAAAAATAAATATTTGATCGGCTTCTGTTGTTTGAAACAAGAGGAGCGTATGTTCAAGATCGATAATATAATGGGGTTGGAGATAGTCCAGCCATAGATGAAAGGCAGAGATTATGTTTGCCAGGCATAAGGACAATTTAGGCTCAGAACGCAGAAAATATATCCGCTTGGATACTGTTTTACCTGTGCAATTCCGCTTGGAAAGTCTGGATAGCAAGCAATCCCTTTCGCCCTGGATCCAGGGGTTTACCAATAACATCGGGCACGGAGGAATTTGCCTTTCAGTAAATGACCTTGCCCCTGAATTTATTAAGCTAATCCAGGAGAAGAAGGTCAAGCTGGCCATAGAGATCGAGATGCCGTTAGGCGGTAAATCAATATGCGCATTGGTCTCGCTGGCTTGGACAAAAGAGAACGGCGGACTGTCAAACCGTTTTATGCTGGGGTTGGATTATGAAAAAATAAACCAGGGACAAAATTATATTCTTATACGTTATGCCTGGGCAAAAAAACTATTTTTCCCCTTGGTGATTCTGGCTATTGCGATTTTGAGCCTGTCTTTGGGTTTTGGCGCCTATTTAAACATGCAGCTGACCCATAAGAACAAGATGCTTGTTGAGGAGCTCGTAGGAGTATTGCAGGAATCCAAGCTTGTCAAGCAGCAATTAGAGCAGATAGCCCGGGAAAGAGCTATCTTACAAAGCAAGATTGAATCACTGACCTTACAAATTAATTCTGCTGTTGAGACAAAAAGTGAACAAGCGCCTATTGCGATTGATAATACGAAGGAGTTGAATGGCGTAATTTTAAAGCTTGCCCAGGAAAGGGACCTTTTGCAGGCCAAACTGCTTGCCTTACAATTAAATGAGAAGACAGCCCAGGCAGAATCGCTGCGCCTTGCGACCAAGAAGATAATTCTGGAGAAGGCGAATTTGGATAAAATGTACCAATGGTTTAAGGTCCGTCAGAATCCACGCACGGGTTTAGTAATGAGTTTTGAGGGAGATAAAGATATCGACAGTTGGGCGTTTCTTTATGACCAGGCCTTACTTATTCAAGTCTATATTAAATTCTCAGATTTCTCCCGGGCAAGAAAGATCCTTGATTTTTTTGCCAACGATGCCAAGCGGGAAAACGGGTGGTTTCTTAACGCTTATTATGTTAATGACGGCTCTCCGGCAGAGTATGTGTTACACTGCGGGCCGAATATCTGGCTGGGTATTGCAATTCTCCAGTATACCCAGGCAACCGGGGATAAGAAATATTTGAGGATAGCCGAAGAGATTGCCCAGAATATAATCAAATTACAATATTCCGACCCTGATAACGGCATCCGCGGAGGGCCGCAAATGAGCTGGTATTCCACGGAGCACCATCTGGACGCTTATGCTTTTTATAAAATGCTCGCCAGGGTCACTAATACGGATAAATATGAGCAGGCAGCGGAAAAAACATTAAGCTGGCTGGTGCGCCATACCTATGACAGGCAGGACCTGCCGGTTAAGCGCGGCAAGGGCGATTCTACTATTGCTACTGATACTTATGCCTGGTCAATCGCCGCTATCGGACCGGGGGAGCTAAAGACTTTAGGCATGGACCCGGATAAGATTATGGAGTTTGTCGAAGAAAATTGCAGTGTAGAAGTTGATTTCAACCGTCCGGGCGGACAAGTAGTTAAAATTCAAGGTTTTGATTTTGCGCCCGCCCGTAATATTCCCAGGGGAGGGGTGGTTTCAAGCGAATGGACAGCCCAGATGGTTGTGTCATTTAAGATCATGGCAGACTATTATCTTAAAAACAGGCAAGCGGATAAAGCCGCTGTTTATCAGGATAAAGCCGATAATTACCTGGGGCAGTTAGGAAATATGATCATTTCCAGTCCTTCTCCTTCCGGCCAGGGCGAGGGCTGTCTTCCTTATGCCACTCAGGATTATGTGGATACAGGCCATGGCTGGATGACCCCGAAAGGCAAGCATACCGGTTCAGTATCGGGAACTGCTTATACTATTCTTGCCTATTATGGCATTAACCCTTTGGAACTTAAATAATGCAGTCTCCGGGTATGCGGCGCAGGTTAAACCGTATTTTCTTAAAGCTTTATTCTTTTTTTGGCCCGCAGCATTGGTGGCCTGCAGGTGATAGTTTTGAGGTGATTATAGGCGCAATTCTTACGCAGAATACTAATTGGGCTAATGTAGAGAAAGCAATTTTTGTACTTAAAGAAAAAAAATGCCTGAATCCTGAAAGGCTTTCGAAACTTCCGCTTCATAAGCTTGCGGGTTTAATTAAAAGCGCCGGTTATTATAATGTTAAGGCAGCCAGGCTTAAAAGTTTTCTTAAATTTTTCTTTAGTTTCTATTCTGATGATATAAAATGTATGGGCTCTCAAGATTTAATGATTTTACGCAGGCAACTGCTTGCGGTTAAAGGGATCGGCCCGGAAACCGCCGATTCTATCCTGCTTTATGCGCTAAATAAACCAATATTCGTCGTTGATGCTTATACTAAAAGAATATTCTCCCGGCACCGTATTTTAAAAGAAGACGCCGCTTATGAGCAGGTCCAGGATATCTTCATGCGTAACCTTAAAAATGATGCAAAGTTGTTTAATGAATATCATGCCCTTTTAGTAAAATTGGGTAAGGATTATTGCCGCAAACATAATCCTAAATGCGAAATTTGCCCGCTCTATGGTCAATAAAAAACGCCTGGCACAAACAATTAAGAAATTAATTTCCCTGGATTCCCAGAATCCTCCGGGAGATGAGGAGAAGATCGCTGATTTTGTCAGCGCTTATTTAAAAACTCTGGGGCTTAAAACCAGGACTTATGCATTCAGCGATAAAAGGGTTAATGTTTTAGCTACTCTCAATGGAGTAAAAAGCGAAAGGTCGCTTCTACTTACTCCGCACTTAGACACTGTTCCGGCCGGCAGGAGCTGGAAGACAAATCCGCTTAAGCCTAAGATTATCGGAGATAGAATTTATGGTTTAGGCGCAACGGATTGCAAAGGCAACCTGGCAAGCTCCCTGGAAGCGATTAATTCAATAGTTGAGAAGGGGATTAAACTCGATTATGATTTAGTATTTGCTGCGACTGCTGATGAAGAAAGCGGTTCGACTTTAGGGTTGATCCCTTTGCTTGACCGGAAAATTTTAAAGGCAGATGCCGCAGTGGTCCTGGATGCGGATGAGTTTGAAATTATTGTTACGCAAAAGGGGCTCATGCATCTTAAGGTATATATTAAAGGCAGAAAAGCGCATGGAGCCTATCCCTGGCTGGGGGTTAATGCCATAGATATAGCAGCTAAGGTAATCGTAGATCTAAAAAAACAGAGGAGTAACTATAAAAAGAACAAGTATTTGCGGGAACCTACTATCAATGTTGGTACTATAAACGGAGGTGATAAGGTAAATGTAGTCAGCGATTGGTGTGAGTTTGGATTAGATTTTAGGTTCTTGCCGGGAGAATCGGATAGGAAACTTTTGGATTCTTTAAAGAAGACCATTTCAAAATACACCAGAAACTTTAGAATCAATGTCCAGTGGGTGCAGGACCCTTATACTATCAATTCCGCGCATCCTTTGGTCAAGGGTCTGGCTACTGCAATGAAGGATCTTAAAATCAGCCCGCATATAAGCGGATCAGAAGGAGCCACAGTAATAACTTTCTTCAAGCTTAAAAATATTCCGGCTGTGGCCACGGGTTTTGGCACTAAGAAATGCGCGCATGTTGCGGATGAATACGCCTGTTTGAGCAACCTGTATAAAGGCGCTCAGGTATTAGTATCATTTTTGGAGAATTATAAGTTTGACTGATTAAAAAGGGAGAATTAAAATGGAAATGTTAAAAATATCTAGAAAGCCGCGGCTCAAGAAACCATATCTTATTGTTGCCTGGCCAGGCATGGGTGAGGTGGCGTTTAAGGCGGCAGCTTATTTAATTGAAGAATTAAAGGCCCAGGAATTCGCCCAGATTCAGCCGGAAGAGTTTTTTTATCTGACAGGCAGCGTTATACAGTCCGGAATATTGGAAACGCCGCATCTGCCGCAGGGAAAGTTTTATTATTGGAAGAATCCGGCCGCAAAACGCGCGGGGACGGGGAAAAACGATCTGGTTATTTTTTTAAGCAACGCCCAGCCGGACTTAGCCAAGGCGGATAGCTACGCAAAAATAATTATTGATTTGGCCAAAAGCTTAGGCGTAGAGATGATCGTCAGTTTTGCTTCTATGCCCCAGGCAACCGATCATACCCAGGATTCGCGCGTCTGGTTTGCGGCAACAGACCAGAAAACAAAGGAAAGCCTGGCAAGGTATAATTTTAGCATACTCAAAGACGGACAAATCAGCGGGATGAATGGCCTGTTTTTGGGCATAGCCAAGAAATCGGGGTTAAAAGGATTTTGCCTGCTTGGCGATATCCCCCTTTATACTATCCAGATTGAAAACCCTAAAGCTTCAGCCGCGGTACTTCTCGGCTTAGGTAAAATATTAAATATGCAGATCAATGTGCAGCCATTGAAAGAACAGGCGCAGGCTATGGAAAATGAAATTAATAAGCTGCTGGATTATTTGAAGCTTGGTAACCCCGGACAGGACGCGCCTATCGGAGAAGAGGAAGTGGAGTTGATCAAGAAAACTTTAAGCCAGCTTACTAAATTACCGGTTTCAGTAAAAGAAAAGATAGAAAAGCTTTTTGAAGAAAGCCGTCTTGATATTTCCAAGGCCAGTGAGTTAAAAGTGGAATTGGACAAATGGAATGTTTATAAAGAGTATGAAGACCGTTTTCTGGATTTGTTCAGAAAGAAGATAGATAAGGATAATTAATAAATGTCCGAAGCGGGAATAAAAGTTGTTCTTTTTGATTTAGGAAATGTCCTGGTGGATTTTGATTTAAAACCCGCCATAAAAAGGATCTCTAACTTTTGCAATAAGGGTTCCGAAGGGATATCTAAACTTTTCCTTAATTCAGGCGCAGCCAATTCCTTTGAAAAAGGAGAGCTTTCCCCCGAGGAATTCTATAAACAGGCGAAAGATATGCTGGAGATAAAACTTGGGTATGAGTCTTTTGTCCCTATCTGGAATGAGATATTCTTTTTTAGTTCGAAAAACCGCGCCGTTTACCATATCGCCAATCGTCTTAAAGAAAACTATCGTATTTGCCTCCTTTCTAATACCAACATTCTGCATTATAACTATATTAAAGATAATTTTCCCGTCTTTAGTATTTTCGAAAGGTTATTCTTATCTTTTGAAATGGGAGCTGCTAAACCGGATAAATTAATTTACGAGAAGGCAACCAGGGCATTGGGCGTTTCGCCGGAAAATATATTTTATACCGATGACCGACCCGAGTTGGTAAACAGTGCTGCTGCCCTTGGGATAAAAAGCTTCATTTTCACCAGCGCTGAACAATTAATCAAGGATCTATCCAGTCTGAATATTGCCTTGGCAGACACCCGGGATTCTTTCCTGCCAGAAGCCTTTTTGGGCTATTAAACTTGCGGTTTAATCCCAAAAGTAATATAATAACCAAATGGGTTCCTGTCGAAAAATCAATATCCTTTATATAATTACAAAACTAGAATTAGGCGGGGCCCAGAAGCAGCTTTTGAGTCTTGTCCGGGGGCTGGATAAGAAAAGGTTTAATCCGTATATTCTTACTGCCTGTGACGGCCCGTTGGTTGCTGAGGCAGAAGGGATCCCGGGCCTAAAATTAATACGTTGCAGGTTTATTGACCGGCCCATCCGGCCCGTCAAAGATATTTTAGCGCTGTTTTTTATATATCGTTTTATAAAGAACAACAATATAGATATAGTCCATACGCATAGTTCCAAAGCGGGTATCTTGGGAAGATTAGCGGCTAAGGCATCGGGGACCAGGACAATTATCCATACTGTTCATGGCTGGAGTTTCCACGATTATCAGGCCGGGATGGTTTATTATTTTTATCTATTTCTGGAGAGGCTTTGTGCGGGTTTTTCCAGCGCGATAATCGTAGTGTCCCAATGTGATAAAATACGGGCTTTGCAAAGAAGAGTCGGCAGGCAGGATAAATTCAAGTTAATAAGGTATGGCATAAATCATGAAGAGTTCAAGGACAGCGCGGAAGTTTCCCGGGTAAGAAAAGATTTTGGCCTATCCGGAGAAGATTTGGTTGTTGGTATGGTAGCCTGCTTTAAGCCGCAAAAATCCCCGCTGGATTTTATAAAATTGGCCGATGCCATTAATAAAGAGCTGCCCAATGTTAAATTCATTTTGGTCGGCGATGGGATTCTGCGCAGGAAAATTTGCGCATTGATAGATAAGCTTGATTTAGAAAAACAAATAATTCTAACAGGCTGGAGTAATGACATTGCTTCAATTCTGTCTTGTTTAGATGTTTTTGTTTTGACTTCGCTATGGGAGGGTCTGCCGATTTCTGTCTTGGAGGCGATGTCTGCGGGCTTACCGGTAATAGCCACCAATACCGGGGGGATCAGTGAAGTTGTTTTAGATGGTAAGACAGGGTATTTGGTTAGGCCCAGAGATATAGAAGCTTTACGGGACAGGCTGAAAGAATTATTAATGAAACCTTCCTTGAGGGAAGCGTTTTCCAGGCTTGCTGTTGCAGTTCTGGAATCTAATGAGTATTCATTAGATAATATGCTTAAAAGCACAGTTCAGCTTTATTCAGACGCCGCTTCAGAAATGTATTCATAGGTTGATTTTTTAGAAGGAGGAAAGCATGCTTAAATATCTAATTATTTTTTCAGGTGCTTTAATTTCCAGTATACTGTGCATATTTTTATTGGCGAAGACTTCTTTAAAATACAAGATACTGCAAGCAAGAAGCATCCCTTTGGTCGGAGGTTTAGGGATAGGGATTGCTTTTGTGTTTTCCTCTTGTCTAGGTGCGTATGTATTTGGTATTGGCGGGACTAAAATATTCATAGTCCTGGGGGTCTCTCTTCTAATGCTGTTTTTTGGCATAATTGATGATTTAAAAGAGCTGTCTATCCTGCAAAAATTCCTAGCCCAATCTTTTTGTGCGGTCCTGTTAATCTCCCTCGGGATAATGACCGATATTATGTATCTGGGGTTTTGGGGCAATGCCGCAGTTACATTTTTCTGGATTTTAGGTATTACTAATGCTTATAACTTATTGGATATTATGGATGGTCTGGCTGCGGGCACCGCTTTAATTGTAAGCAGCGCATTATTAGCGATAGCGTTTTTCACCCAGGATTTGAATATGCAAATCCTGTCTCTTATTTTATGCGCGGTAACTTCCGGCTTCCTGGTTTTTAACCTGCCTCCAGCCAGGGTATATCTTGGTAATTCGGGAAGCCACTTCCTGGGTTTTATGATTTGCGCCATTGCCTTAATTTTGCATTATGCCTCT
>JAQUSM010000036.1 GCA_028715095.1 Candidatus Omnitrophota bacterium | reverse complement strand
CAGGTAGCCTGAATGAGGTAATTAAAAAATGAAAAAAATATATTTTGATTATGCTGCGACTACGCCAACTGACCCGGAAGTTCTGGCTGCGATGGAACCGTATTTCTTTGATAAATTTGGCAATGCTTCAAGCCTGCACGCCTACGGGCAGGAGGCTAAAAAAGCGATTGAGGATTCCCGGGAGGCGCTCTCCGGGTTTATCGGAGCCAGCCCGGAGGAAATCGTCTTTACTTCCGGAGGCACGGAGTCAGATAATTTTGCTCTTTTAGGCTCTGCTTATGCATTGGAGAAGAAAGGCAACCATATCATTACTTCTGCCATTGAGCATCATGCTATTACTGAACCGGCTAAATTTTTAGAAAAGAAAGGCTTTAAGGTTACTTATCTTAAAGTGGATAAAGCTGGCCTGGTTTCCCCGCAGGACCTAAAAGAGGCAATTACCGAGAAGACCATCCTGGTTAGTATAATGCAGGCGAATAACGAGATTGGGACGCTTCAGCCTATTGCAGAGCTTGGCAAGATTGCCAAAGAAAAAGGTATTTATTTTCATACCGATGCCGTGCAAACCATAGGACATATTCCGGTAAATGTTGATGAACTTAATGTGGACCTTTTGTCGCTTTCTGCGCATAAGTTTTATGGGCCGAAAGGCGTGGGCGCTTTATACATCCGAAAAGGCAGGCGCCTGGAAACATTCATGCGCGGCGGAGACCAGGAAAGGGGCAGGCGCGGCTCTACTTACAATACTACGGGTATAGTCGGGTTAGGCAAGGCTATCCAGCTTTGCCAAAAGAATATGGCGGATGAAATTAAACTCCAAAGTGTTTTGCGGGATAAGTTGATCCGGGAGATCCCCGCCCGCATCCCGGAAGTAAAGCTTAACGGCCATCCTGTGAAACGGCTGCCGAATAATGTCAATTTTTCCATAAAATATATTGAAGGAGAATCCATACTTCTGAATTTGGATTTACTTGGTATTGCTTGTTCTACCGGTTCAGCCTGTACCTCGAGCTCTTTAGAACCTTCGCATGTTTTATTAGCTACCGGTCTTGACCATGCAACTGCACATGGTTCAGTCAGGATTACTCTTGGGCGCTGGACTAAGGAAAGCGACATAGATTATTTTCTCGAGAAATTCCCCCAGATTGTACAAAAGCTGCGCGCGATGAGTCCCCTTTATGAAAAGAGTTAAGCTCCCCGTTTTTAGCCGCCAAGCTGCCAAGACAACCTGGACTTTAATATGGAATATCTTGTGAAGAAAAATGAAAGAAAAAATACTGGATTATCTTAAAAAGGAACAGGAGTATCTTTCAGGAGATGAAATAGCAGCGCGCCTGGGGATCAGCCGGCAGGGGTTATGGAAGCATATCCAGGATTTGAAAGACTTAGGATATGATATCGTTGCAGTGCCGCATTTAGGCTATCGGTTTCTCTCCAGCCCGGATCGGCTTTTTGCTATAGAGATAGCCCATGGTCTTAATACGAAATTTATAGCCAGGAAAATACACTATTTCGATTATCTGGTTTCAACAATGGATCTGGCGATGCAATTGGGAATGCAATCTGCCCCTCATGGGACAGTTGTCCTGGCTGAATCACAGACTAAGGGACGCGGAAGGTTGGGCAGAAGCTGGTTTTCCCCTAAATACAAAGGTATTTATTTGTCCTTGATTTTAAGGCCGAAGATTTTGCCGTCAGCTTCACCGATACTCACGCTTTTAAGCGCGGTGAGTATTTGTGAAACGATTAAAAAGGTTGTCGGCCTGGATGCGCAGATCAAATGGCCGAATGATATCTTTATCTGCAACAAGAAGGTTGCCGGCATCCTTACTGAAATGAACGCTGAGGTGGATAAGGTTAATTTTGTGGTTATTGGCATCGGTTTAAATGTTAACAACGATAAGAAATCTTTAATTGCCCAGGCTACTTCTTTAAAAGAACAGGCAGGCCAGCCGGTAAGCCGGATTATCCTGCTGCAGGAACTTCTGCGCAGGATGGAAAGTAACTACTTCCTTCTTGAGGATAAGGGCGCCCAGGCGATAATCGATAAGTGGCGTAATTTTAGCCTTACCCTGGGCAGGCGCGTTAAGATATATTGTCAGGATAAACACATTGAAGGCCATGCCGTAGATATAGACCGGGACGGAGCCTTGCTCGTGCGTAAAGACTCAGGGCTCATGCAAAAGATTTTCTCCGGAGATGTCATGCATCTTCGTTAACCGTAAACCATAATTATATTATTGGTTGACAATTAAACCGCACATCTTATAATATTTCCATGTTTAAAATAAGGTGGTGCGGGTTTTTTATTATTATAATGTTTATTCTGCCAAAGATATCGTTTTGCTCCGAAGACAGCTGCCGGGAACTAGAGCCAATAGTTATCAGCAAGCAAAAGCAATTTCTCCTGAATACTTATTCTACGGAGCCTAAAGAAACTCAGGCCTTTGATTATCAGTCTAGCTTGGAAAACTTGAGTAGTTTGCCCGTGGATTTACAAAGCCGTGCTTTAGAAAGCGGGATACAGACGGATTTTTCGCTGCGCGGCTCAACCTTCCAGCAGGTCTTGATCCTGCTTAACGGCCAGCGGGTCAATGACCCGCAGACCGCACATCACAACTCTGATCTGCCTTTTACTAAGGAAGATATCGGGAAAATAGAGTTAATCCCCGGAGCCAGTTCTTCATTGTTTGGCCCGGATGCCATAGGGGGGGCGGTAAATTTTTCTTTGAACGCGCCCAGAGAGAAAAAAACTGTCTGGGAGTTTGGCGCAGGCAGCATGCGCAACGGTTATGAGCTATTCAGTTTAAGCGATCGGTTCAAAGATCTGGGTTTTAGGGTTTCTGTTGAAGATGCGCAGTCGAAGGGTTTCCGGGAAGACACGGATTACAAGAAATTCACCTCTTCAGTAAGCGCAAATTACGAGTTTGGGGCGGGGTCATGGGAAAACAACTTTGGTTATCAGGAGAAAAGTTTTGGTGCTTATGATTTCTATACCCCGGGTCTGGGGTTTCTTTCCAGGGAAGAGACTAAAACTTATCTGTTAAACAGCGGAGTTAGTCTAAGCGGTAACGGAGTATTGGTTAAGCCTAATTTCCTCTGGCGCAGGCATTATGACAAATTCATTTTGGACAGAACCCAGTTGCGCTCTAGCTCCGTTAATCAGCACCGTACGGATATGTTTACTCCCGGTGTTTATTTGCAAAAAGAAATAGGGTTTCTGGGCAGGCTTGGTTTGGGGACAGAGTGGAGCCAGGAAAGGATAACTTCCACTAATCTGGGCAGCCACGTTCGTGATCGTAAAAGTGTGTTTTTAGATAACAACCTGGGCATTGGAGAGAAATGGGATGTAGGCTCTTCTGTGCGCTGGGAAGATTTTTCCGGATTTGGCAAAGTATATACCGGTTCTTTAAGCGCCAGGTTTAAGTTTACGCTTGATACAGCATTTAATTTCGGCATCTCAAGAAGCATGCGCGTTCCGTCATTTACCGAGCTTTACTATAGCGATTCTACTACAGTAGGTAATGATAATTTAGCTTCCGAGAAAGCATGGAATTACGAAGCGGGTTTTGAATATAAGCAAAAAGGGTTCCTTACCGGAGTATCATTCTTCTTGCGCCAGGAGGAAGAAATGATTGATTGGGTCAGGTCTGATCCGGGGCAAAAATGGCAGGCAAAGAATTTTACGCGGGATAATGTTTTTGGTGTTGAATATGTATTACACAAAGAGTTTAACCGGCTGTTCAGTTTGGATGCCAATTATGCTTATACGGATAAAAATATAGACAACCAGGGGTACCTCTACAAATACGGCCCGAATTATGCCCGCCATCTAGTCAATACGGTCTTTAGCCTGGTTTTGCCTTTCGGCCGGCAGGAGATTGGTTTTAATTATAAAAAGAGGCCCGGCCGCCGGG
This sequence comes from Candidatus Omnitrophota bacterium, assembly GCA_028715095.1. GTDB lineage: Bacteria > Omnitrophota > Gorgyraeia > Gygaellales > Profunditerraquicolaceae > UBA6249. Next base: position 4,700 of record JAQUSM010000036.1, on the reverse strand, counting down.
GCTGGTTGTTGATGAGCTCAGGTCTTAACTATAATTTAAACCATAACGCTAAAGTTTTCTTGCACGCAGAGAATATCCTGAATGTGGAGTACCAGGATATTGAGGGTATCCCCCAGCCTGGCAGGTATATTGAGGCAGGCTTCAGGTTGCAATGGTAGTCATTTAGGCGTATAATAACTCAACTTCTAAATTAAAAAAGAGGATCTTATGTTTATCCACGTTGTCTTGTTTGAAGTAAAGCCGAAAGAGGTATCCAAATACCGTAAAGATAGCCTGATGTGGGCTTCTTATACAAAGAAATCCCGGGGTTTTTTGTTATACCAGACGATGAAGCGTTACGGGTTTAAAAATCAATATGCCTCGGTATACCAGTGGGTAAAAAAAACCGATCATGAACGGTTTATGAATAAAAATCACGATTGGCTGGTAGGTAAATCTAAAGCTAAAGTTAAGGTCTTGGGTTACTATAACCTCAAGGGGATAGACAGCTTAAAATAAATAATTGACAAACCGGTAATTTAATGTATGCTATTTACTTGTAGTAGGGAGGGTAGGAATCTTTAGCCGTGAGGAGAGAGAAAACAGGCCTTGCGGTTTTTTATTTTACCTTTAAAACTACTATAATTTTGTGGAAAGGAGGAAGCAAAGAAAATGGCAAAGGGAAAAGTAAAGTGGTTTTCCAATCAAAAAGGCTATGGATTTATTACTCCTGAGAACGGTGTCGATGTGTTTGTGCATCATACCGCGATCCAGGGTGATGGCTATAAGACTTTAGAGGAGGGCCAGGAGGTTGAGTTTGAGATTGAAAAAGGTCCTAAAGGTGAACAAGCTACTAAAGTAGTGAAGTTATAACCTAACAGGAATAAAGAAAAGGCCCGGCACAAAATGCTGGGCCTTTTTTGTTAAAATTTAAGATTACTACAGGATAAAACAGTGCGATGAATAAGCGAGTAGTTGTGGCTATGAGCGGGGGGGTGGATTCTTCGGTAGCGGCTGGCCTGCTGAAAGACCAGGGTTACGAGGTAATCGGCCTGACCATGTGTTTTAATCTGGCAGAAAAAGAGGGCAATAAGCCAAGCTGCTGCGGATTAACCGCGATTGAAGATGCCCGCCGGGTAGCCCAGAAGCTGGGAATCCGGCATTATGTTTTAAACTTAAATGAAGATTTTTCCAGCAAGGTAATCAGTAATTTTTACCGGGAATACCTTTCCGGCAGGACCCCTAACCCCTGTGTAAGGTGCAACCAGTTCATAAAATTCGGCATTTTGTTTAAGAAAGCAGTTAACTTGGGGGCGCGGTTCTTAGCTACCGGGCATTATGCAAGGATTGTAAAATCGAAAGAAGGGTATTTACTTAAAAAAGCAAAAGACATTAAGAAAGACCAGTCTTATTTCTTATATCGTTTAAACCGTGGGCAGCTTCAACAGGTTATCTTCCCTTTGGGTGATTATACCAAGCCCGAGGTCAGGGTTATGGCTTCTGAACTTAAGCTTAATGTAGCGGAGAAAAAGGACAGCCAGGAGATTTGCTTCTTGCCTGACGGGGGATACGGTGACTTGATTAAAGCCAGAGGATCAAATTGCGTTAAACCGGGATATCTGGTGGATGAAAATGGAGTCATTATCGGTAAACATAAAGGTTTCCCTTTTTATACTATAGGCCAGCGCCAGGGGTTAGGCATTGCCAGGGGTTACCCTGTATATGTAACGCAGATTAACGCCGGGAAAAATCAAATTACCGTGGGAAACCGTCAGGATGCCTGCAAAAATGAATTTTTGGTTAAAGATGTCCGTTTCTTAACCGGGCCTTTTAAAAAGAAGATTGAGATTAATGTGAAGATACGCTATAATCATAAAGAATCGCCTGCCGCAGTTTATCCGGTTAAAGGCAAGTTGAAGGTTTGTTTTAGAGAGCCGCAGTTTGCCATAACCCCCGGCCAATCAGCCGTTTTCTATAAAGGAGATACTGTTTTAGGCGGCGGGATAATCGAGAAAGTGTTAGGTTAAAATGATCAAAGAAGATAAGGAATTGGTTAGGAAGATCAAGGAGTTAAAGAAAAAGCGCAATGCCATAATCCTGGCGCATAATTATCAACTCCCCGAAGTGCAGGATATCGCGGATTTCCGGGGAGATTCCCTGGAACTTTCCCGCATTGCCGCTAAAACCGATGCCCAGGTAATTGTATTTTGCGGGGTGTATTTTATGGCCGAGACCGCTTCTATCCTCTCCCCCGATAAAAAAGTAATCATGCCGGATACATCTGCGGGATGCCCTATGGCCAATATGATGAGCGCCGATGATTTAAGGATGCTTAAGCAAAAACATCCTCAGGCGGTAGCTGTGGGCTATGTGAATACTTCGGCTGAAGTTAAGGCGGAATTAGATTATTGCTGTACTTCCACCAACGCCGTAGCGGTAGTCAACGCGCTTAAAGATAAGAAAGAGATTATATTTATCCCGGACAAATACCTGGCTGATTATGTGTCCAAGAAAAGCGGAAGGAAGCTTATCATCTGGAATGGATTTTGTCCTACGCATGTGAAAATATTACCGGAGGATTTAAAAAGGGAGAAAAAATTCCACCCTAAGGCAAAAATTATGGTACACCCGGAATGTCTATCCAGTGTAGTTGCCTTGGCTGATGCTGTGCTTTCCACCAGCCAGATGGCTAAATTTGCCAAGGAGAGCCCGGCCAAAGAATTTATTGTGGGTACTGAAGCCGGCCTGGTTTACCGGCTTAAACAGGATAATCCCGATAAAGAGTTTTATCCCGCCAGCGAACGCGCGGTATGCCCGAATATGAAACGCACTACTCAGGAAAAAGTCCTCTGGGCTTTAGAAGAGCTTAAAGATGAAGTTAAGGTCCCTGATGAAATCAGGAAGAAGGCCCGCTTGGCTATAGAGCGCATGCTGGCTATTGTTTAGATGAACATCCCGATTGTCTATGAAGATGATTGGTTGTTAATAGTTGATAAGCCTGCCGGGTTATTAAGTGTCCCTACCCCTAAGAAAGAATCACGTACTTTGACAAGTATTTTAAACCAGGATGCAGCAGAAAAAGGGTTAAAATACAGCTTGCGTCCTTGTCATCGTCTGGACCGCGATACATCAGGGCTTGTAATTTATGCTAAAGGTAAAAGCATCGAGAAGAAAATGACGGATGCCTTTCGCGAAAGGCTCGTGCAAAAGAAGTACATCGCTTTTGTGCATGGCAAGTTAGCGTATCAAGAGGGGAAAATCAATTCTGCCATTGAAGGTAAAAATGCCCTTACAAAATATAAAGTGCTTGAAGAAAAAAACAATTATAGCGTAGTTGAAGTTTCCCCGGTTACCGGCAGGACCAACCAGATCCGCATCCATTTCAAGGATATCCAGCATCCTTTGGTAGGCGAGGACAGATTTGTTTTTCGTAAAGATTTTACTTTACGTTTTAAGCGCGTTTGTTTGCACGCCAAATACCTAGAGTTTAAACATCCCCAGAACGGCAATACTGTGGCGGTTGAGGCGCCCCTGCCGGAAGATATGCAAAGTTTTTTACAGGACCACTAACCTATAGGAGACAGTGATGCAGTTGTTGCATGTTCTGATATTCGGTATTGTTGAAGGGATTACGGAGTTCTTGCCTATTTCTTCTACCGGGCACTTAATATTAACCGCCAAGCTCCTTCGAATCAGCCAGACAGAATTTATCAAAAGCTTCGAAATCGCTATCCAGTTAGGAGCAATACTTTCAGTGGTTGTTTTGTACTGGGATAGGTGCATCAAGAGTTGGGAAATATGGAAACGCTTATTGGTTGCTTTTATGCCCACGGTTTTAGCCGGCGCATTGTTGTATAAAACGATTAAAAGGTATCTCTTGGGTAATAATGAGGTAGTGCTTTGGTCATTGTTTATCGGCGGGTTGTTTTTGATTATATTTGAGCTGTTCCATCGCGAGAAAAAAGATGCGGTTGAGGAATTATCCGGGGTTTCTTATCCCCAGGCCCTGATCATCGGTTTATTTCAATCGGTAGCAATGATCCCCGGCGTATCCCGGGCCGCTTCTACGATTATCGGCGGATTGGTCGCGGGATTAAAAAGAAGGACCATCGTAGAGTTTTCATTTCTCCTGGCGATCCCTACCATGCTTGCAGCAACGGCTTTAGACCTTTTTAAGAGCGCGCAGGTATTTAAACCGGAGCAGTTTGTTTTTCTTGGGGCAGGTTTTGCCGTTTCATTTTTAGTGGCGATTATCTCAATTAAATTCCTGCTTGCTTTTATCAAGCGCCACAGTTTTATTTCTTTCGGGGTATACCGCGTAATCATCGCTTTGGGGTTCTGGTTCATTGTGAAATAGACGGAGGCAAGGCATATGAGTATCATAGTATTAGGCACAGTAGCGCTGGATAGCGTAACAACACCTTTTGGGAAGCGCAAAGAACTTTTAGGAGGTTCAGCCGCGCATTTTTCCATGGCTGCCAGGCTTTTTACCAAGGTTAATCTGGTGGCAATAGTCGGCAAGGATTTTCCTCAGGAGCACATATCTTTCTTAAAAAATAAAGGCTTGAATCTCAGCTCTCTTATCATAGATAAGGGAAGGACTTTCAGGTGGGAGGGTGAATATAAGGGGGATTTAAACACCGCGCTTACCTTAAAGACCGAATTAGGGGTGCTTTCGATATTCAAGCCAAGTGTATCCGAAAAACAGAGAAGGATAAAGA
>JAQUSM010000035.1 GCA_028715095.1 Candidatus Omnitrophota bacterium | reverse complement strand
ATCTTCCGAGGTTTAATTATTCAATGAAAGAGCCGTTTATGCATGTGCAGGTTGAGCCCGGAACACGCAAGGACTGGGGCCCGTATCTTTTGAGCGCCTGGCGCATGAATCTTACGGATAAAGTAAGCGGCAAGGCCTTCCTTGATTACCGCAATAAATTAGGATGGGGCGAAGGTTTTGAGCTGAACTATGTGAAAACTCCGTTTGGCAAAGGTGATCTTAAATTTTATTATACGCTGGAGACGCCTCCTGACCAGCCGACAGGGCCTCCCAAATCTGATTATAACCGTTATTTTACGCGTTGGCGCCATAAATGGGATATTGATGAACGCACCAATCTAAGCGCGGAGTTTTTTAAGATTACCGACCAAAGAAGAAAAGAGGATACAAGATATCCTGCTAACCGTAATTTCCTGCAGGATTATTTCTTCCGCGAATATGAAAAAGATGCCCAGCCGTTGAGCTATGCGTTGTTCCACCATGCCTTTAATTATTCCAGCCTGGATGTTCTTTTGCAAATGCGCACTAACCATTGGTTTGACCAGATAGAGAAAAAGCCGGAGATAAATTATAACCTGCCAAGCTTGCAATTAGGCGAAAGCCCGTTTTATTTTGAAAGTATAAACCAGCTTGGAACATATAATAAGAAAGGTTCCGGCATAGGCGACGATTTGACTGATACCCGGCTTGATACTAAAAACACCTTTTCCTTGCCGACTAAGATTTCTTTTATCCAATTCAGGCCTTTTGTTTCCAGCCGTCAGACTTTTTATGATAGAGGAGCTAACGGCCTAGACGGGTTTGTGCGTACAATCTTCTACAGCGGCGCTGATATGAGCACTAAATTTTACCGTATTTTTAATGTTAATTCTAACTTTCTCGGTTTGGATATTAATGGATTACGCCATATTATTACCCCTACTATCGGCTATTTGTATACGCATCCGCCTACTATTCCTATCAGTAATATAAAACAGATAGATAGCGTGGATTCTATAAATCGCGGCAATACCGCTACTTTGGGTTTATCCAATAAATTGCAGACTAAGCGTAAAGGTCAGAGCGTGGATTTTTTAGACCTCTTGATTACTACTGACTATGTGCTTGATCCCAAAACTGGGGATAACGCTTTTCTTATCCCTCGGGCGGGGGAAAACCTGAAGAGTAATTTTGATGACATTATTTTTAAATTAAAGATATTGCCTTATTCCTGGATAAGATTTGAATCCGATGCAACCTTTGAACACTCGGATCATACAAATATTAATTACAATAAGTTTTCTTTAGTTAATTATGATGTCTCTTTTGATTTTGCTAAAGACCGTTCGTTTACCATGGGCCAGCGCTATGAAAGAAAAGGCAGCAATGAAATTACATTAGGTTTAAAGTGGCGCCTGAACCCAAAATGGAAATTTGGTATTTATCAGCGCTATAACCTTAAGAAATCCAGCTCTCTTGATTTCGGCTCCCAGGAGCAGGAGTATACCTTGACCCGCGACCTGCACTGCTGGGATATGGATATTACCCTTAATAAAAAAGAGATTTCCGGAACGACTATATTCTGTGTCTTCAGGCTTAAGGCCTTCCCTGAGAACGAATTCGGCTTTGACCAGTCAGTGACTGAAAAGAAATCCGGCTCGCAATAAAATACTTTAATTTAAGAGGAGTTAAATGAATATCTCGATTATTGGTTCCGGTTATGTGGGTTTGGTTACCGGCGCTTGTTTCGCCGAATTAGGCAATAAAGTTATCTGTGCTGACAATGACCCCAGGAAAATCGCATATCTTAAAAAAGGGATAGTACCTATTTACGAGCCGGGTTTAGAGGAGATGGTTAAACTCAACCTTAAAAACAAAAGGCTGAAATTCAGCTCAAGCATCAGCCTGGCTGTAAAGTCCAGCGAGGTTATTTTTATCGCCGTAGGGACCCCCGCTCTTGAAAACGGCGAGGCGGATTTAACCGGCATAGAAAATGTAGCCCGCAGCATTGCCTTGAATATGGACGGTTACCGCCTTATAGTTGAGAAATCCACTGTGCCGGTTGAGACATGCGCCTGGGTCAAAAAGACAATCTCCACTTATGTCAGGAAAGGCCATAAATTTGACGTAGTTTCTAACCCGGAGTTCTTAAGAGAGGGCTCTGCCATAAATGACTTCACCCATCCTGACCGGATTATATTGGGCGTAGAAAGCGCCAAGGCTAAGCAGATAATGACTAGCCTGTATCAACCTTTGAACCGTCCGATTTTAGTCACCAACATAAAATCCGCCGAGTTGATAAAACATGCATCCAACGCTTTTCTGGCTACCAAGATTTCATTTATCAATGCTATATCCCGTATTTGCGATAAGGTGGGCGCGGATGTGAAAGAGGTAGCCGAGGGTATGGGCCTGGATAATCGTATCGGCCGGCATTTTCTGCATGCCGGAATCGGCTATGGCGGGTCCTGTTTTCCCAAGGACCTGGAGGCTTTTATAAATATCGCTGAAAAGTTAGGTTATGATTTTGGAATTCTTAAAGCCGTAAGAAATACCAATGAAGAGCAGAAGAAATTTGTTTTGCAGAAGATTAAAGATGAATTGTGGGTTATAAAAGACAAGACTATAGCGGTATTGGGCCTTTCTTTTAAGCCTAATACAGATGATTTAAGGAATGCCCCAAGTATTGATTTGATTAAGGCCCTGGTGCAAGAGGGCTCAAAAGTAAAGGTTTACGACCCAAAGGCAATGGGCAAGGCAAAGGATTTCTTAAAAGATGTTATTTTTTGCAATGATCTCTACCAGGCGGCCAAATCCGCTGATTGCCTTGTTGTGGTCACGGAATGGAATGAATTTAAAGAAATGGATTTTACCAGATTAAAGAAGCTGCTTAAGCGGCCGCTGGTGATTGACGCAAGAAATATATATGATCCCGGGCTGCTTAAGGAGAAGGGGTTTACCTATATCGGAGTGGGCAGGGGAAATGGATAAGGTTATTCAGGATTTAGGCAGGAAGATTAAAAACAGGCAGTTAAAAATAGCCGTGGTAGGCTTAGGCTATGTGGGTTTCCCTTTAGCCCTGGAGTTTGCCGGGAAAAATATTCCGGTAACCGGCATCGAGATTGACCGTGACCGGCTTAAATCCATTATAAACAGGGTTTCTTATATCAGCGATATCAGCAATAAAGAGTTAAGGGGCATTCTTTCCGGCGGTTATTTCAGGGCAAGCGCGGATTTTTCGGATATTAAAGATGCGGATGTAATCCTGGTCTGCGTGCCTACTCCGCTTAAAGGGAAAAACCTTCCGGATATCTCATTTATAAAGAACGCGGTAAAGGCAGCGGCCCTGCACATAAAAAAAGGAGCGCTTGTAATTTTAGAAAGCACTACTTATCCCGGGACAACGGAAGAGGAGATCCTGCCGATTTTCCAGGCCCGCGGCCTTGTGCATGAAAAAGATTTTTACCTTTGTTTTTCCCCTGAGAGAATTGATCCAGGCAATAAAAAGTTTCCTGTGCATAAGATACCTAAAGTTGTCGGGGGCCTAAGCCCCAAAGCTACCCGCCTGGCCTGTTTAGTTTACGGTATTATTATCAACCGGGTAGTCCCGGTAAGCAGCGCTCGCTGCGCCGAAACGGTAAAACTTCTTGAGAACACCTTCCGCCTGATTAATATCGGTTTAATTGATGAACTTTCAATGATGGCGCATAAAATGAAGATTGACATCTGGGAGGTGGTTCAGGCAGCCGGCACCAAGCCTTTTGGTTTTATGCCTTTTTATCCCGGGCCCGGAGTAGGAGGTCATTGTATTCCCAAAGACCCTCTCTATTTGCATTGGAAGGCCAAAAGCTTTGGTTTTCATTCGCGTTTTATCAGCCTTGCTTCAAATATAATTAATTATATGCCTGAATATATCGTAAAAAGAATCGAAGATGCTCTCGCTCGGAGCAATAAAAAGATTAAAAATTCAAGAATATTAATCATGGGGGTAACTTATAAAAAGGATGTGAAGGATTTGCGTAAATCTCCGAGTATTGATGTGCTTAACAGCTTAAGAAGGCACGGCGCCAGCGTCGCTTATTCGGATCCGCTTATCCCTTTTCTTAAGCTAAAGGATATCGACTTAAAATCAGAGGCGCTCAGCGATAAGAAGATTAGGGCTTTTGATTGTGTTTTAATCGCTACTGACCATTCCGGAGTGGATTATGCCGGGTTGTTAAAAAACGCAAAACTGATATTTGACTCCAGGAATGTCTTCAGGGGGGCGCATAAGGAAAAGGTGGAGCGGTTATGAGCAGGTTTTTAGTGACCGGAGGCGCCGGTTTTATCGGTTCGCATATTGTTGAAGAGTTAGTTAAGCAAAAACATTACGTGCGGGTGCTGGATAATTTTTCAAGCGGCAGGATCTCTAATCTTAAGGGCCTGGAAAAAAGGATTGATTTAATAAAAGGGGATATCTGTTCTCTTGAGGCATGTTTTAAAGCAACGCGGGGAATTGATTTTGTGCTACACCAGGCAGCATTAAGAAGTGTGCCTAAATCCATGAAGGAGCCGCATGCGTATAACCGGGTGAATATTGACGGCACATTGAATATGCTGGAGGCTTCAAGAGATAACAAGGTCAGGCGTTTCGTGTTCGCCTCATCAAGCTCGGTTTATGGCCAGGTGGACACTTTTCCTGAAAAAGAAAATTTTGTCCCGGAACCTATATCGCCTTACGCTTTAAGTAAATTGACAGGAGAATATTATTGCAGGATATTCAGCCTGCATTTTGGCTTACCGGCAATTGCCCTGAGATATTTTAATGTTTTTGGCCCGCGCCAGGCCCTTGATGATGAATACGCGGTGGTTATTCCGAAATTTATCAATTGCCTTTTGAAAAATCAACGGCCTCCGATATTTGGCAACGGCAGGCAGTCCCGCGATTTTACTTTTGTCAAGAATGTGGTGGAGGCTAACCTATTGGCTGCAAAGGCCAATAAGCTAAAATACGGCGTTTTTAATGTTGCCGGAGGCAAGGACACCAAAATATTGGATTTGGTTAAGCTGTTGAATAAGATTTTAGGAAAGAATATCCCGGCTTTACTGCTTAGCAGGCGGCCGGGGGATGTATTTAAGACCCTTGCTGATATAAAGGCTTCTGAAAAGATGCTGAAATTCAAACCTATTGTTGATTTTACAAGCGGGTTAAGGATCACTGTTGATTATTGGAAACAGAATGCGTAAAAAAACAGTTTTAATTACCGGGGGCGCCGGTTTCATTGGCTCGCACATGTGCGAGAAATTGCTTAGCAATAATTATGCGGTTATCTGCCTGGATAATTTTATCACAGGCTCCCCGGAGAATATCAGGGATTTATTCAAAAATAAAGATTTTCGGTTCCAGCGGCGTAACGTCTCGGATTATATCGATATACCGGGCAAGCTGGATTATGTTTTGCACTGCGCTTCATTAGCCTCGCCTAAGGATTACCTGGATTTCCCCATCCAGACGCTAAAGGTCGGTTCTTTAGGCACGCATAACGCTTTGGGTTTAGCCAGAAAGAAGAAAGCCGTATTCCTGCTGTTTTCTACTTCAGAGGTTTATGGTGACCCCTTGGTGCATCCCCAAAAAGAAACCTATTGGGGCCATGTTAACCCCGTAGGGGTGCGCGGATGCTATGATGAATCCAAGCGTTTTGCCGAAGCCCTTACCATGGCATACCGGCGCGTGCATAAGCTGGATACAAAGATTGTCCGTATCTTTAATACTTACGGCCCCAGGATGCGCCATAATGACGGCAGGGTAGTGCCGAATTTTATATTTTCCGCGATAAAAAATAAGCCTTTAACCGTTTATGGAAACGGCAGACAGACGAGAAGTTTTTGTTACATCGATGACCTGCTCGAAGGATTAATCCGGTTAATGCTTTCAAAAATAAACGAACCGGTTAATTTAGGAAATCCCGGCGAGTTTACTATAATGCAGTTAGCTAAACTGATCTTGAAAATATCCGGGTCAAAGAGCAAAATAATCTATAAGCAGCTTCCTGTTGATGACCCCCGCCAGCGTAAGCCGGATATAACTAAAGCCAGAGAATTGCTCTCTTGGGAGCCTGCTGTTTGCCTGCAGGACGGGATAGAGCGGACCATATCCTGGTTTAGAGGTTAGGGAAAGCCCTTTCCTTGACAAGCCACCTGAATATATGTTATACTTTTTAATATTCTACTATAGGAGAACATTGTGGATCCTACTGTTTTAAGGCACTTTAACTTCCTGGACATTATTATTCTAATTATATTATTTAGAATATGTTACATTGCTCTTAAAGACGGCTTAGCCATGGAGTTATTTAAACTCCTGGGTGTATTATCCGCGATATATATATCTTCGCATTTTTATATCTCTCTTTCGCGCATCATTAAACTCCGTTATGTTCCGGATAACATATCGCTGGAGTTTGTGAATTTTGTAATCTTTGTCCTTTTGGCATGCGCAGGCTATATTGCTTTGGCGCTTTTACGCGTCACTTTTTGCCGCTTTATGAAAATGGAGGCCGCCCCCAAGCTTAATAAATACGGAGGGCTTATTTTGGGCTTGGCGCGGGGGTATTTTACCGTAGGTTTATTAATTTATGTGTTGATGATTACAAATGTAAGTTATCTTAACAGCTCGATTAAGCATTCTGCTTTAGCCAGCAGGTGCGTTTCGGTTTCTTCTCAAACATATAATTGGATTTGGGAGAGCATCTTTTCTAAATTCTTCCCGCAGGAAAAACCTGATTCTGTTGTACGTGAAACCAGCGATAATCTTGTTCAAAAATGAAATTAATTGATTTTTACAATCACGCGGTCCGTTTTGGCCGGGCTGCTGATCCGCGCAAAGATAAGCGTAAAATTGTTTCTTTTCCGGATTCGGCGATTCTTTTTGGAGCTTTCGCCACGGAAGTAAATAAGGTTATGGTGGGTATTGATATCGAAGTCGCAGAGCTTATCCTGGCCGACCGCATCCGTGAAAAAGAAGGATTGGATCTGGTAATTGCCCATCACCCCGAAGGCAAGGCATATGTTGGATTGCATGAGGTCATGAGGCTGCAGGTGGATTTACTGAGTCAGGCCGGACTGGCTCACAAAACAGCTGCCAGGCTTATTGAAGAAAGGATGGCGGAGGTTGAACGCAGAATATTGCCTCAAAATCATACCCGTCCCGTGGATGCTGCCAGGCTCTTAAATATACCTTTTATGAATATGCATACTCCGGCAGATAACCATGTATATAGTTTTTTAGACAAACTTTTTAAACAGAAGGCCACTACTCCTAAATTGGTTGGGGATGTAGTTAATATCTTAAAAACTATCCCTGAGTATCAAATTGCCGGGAAATTTAAAACCGGGCCGCGCATAATCCTGGGGAATGCAAAAAGGCCCGTAGGCAAGATCCTGCTTGAAATGACTGGCGGCACGGAAGGGTCAAAGGATGTTTTTGGCAGGTTATATAAAGCCGGGGTCAGAACCCTGGTTTCTATGCATTTAAGTGAAGAGCACCTTAAAAAAGTTAAAGACGCAAACCTTAATGTTGTTGTTGCAGGGCACATATCCAGTGATACCTTAGGGTTGAATTTATTGTTAGATAATATAGAGAAGGCCGCAAGGCAGGAGTTCCAGGTGGTTGCTTGTTCCGGTTTTACCAGGATTAGAAGGGGTTAAGATGTCTGCGCGTATACCTGAAAATTTATTGGAAGATATTCTCAGCCGGGTTGATATTATTGAGGTTATTTCCGGTTATATCCCGCTTAAGAAAGCAGGGCGGAATTTTAAGGCCAATTGCCCGTTTCACCATGAAAAGACCCCTTCTTTTACAGTTTCTCCGGACCGCCAGATCTACCATTGTTTTGGCTGCGGAGAATCGGGTAATGCTTTTAAATTCCTGATGCGCCATGAAAGGATGGAATTCCTCGAGGCTGTTGAGGTGTTGGCAAAAAAATCCGGGGTTGTCCTGCCTGAACAAAATAACCCGGACACGACCAGGCAGGTTAGCTTGACCAGCCAGCTTTATAAAATTAATGAATTGGCGGGGAGCTTTTATGAAAATAATCTCCAGGCTCCCGGAGCATCGGTTTCTCGGGATTATCTTCTAAATAGAGGCCTCAAGATCCAGACAATTAAGGAGTTTCATCTGGGGCTGGCATCTTCAGGCTGGGATAGCCTGATTAATTATCTGAGATCAAAAGGTATCAACCTTTCTTTAATTGAGAAGGCTGGATTGATTTTGCCTAAAGACTCTGGAGGCTACTACGATCGTTTCCGTAACCGTATTATTTTCCCGATTCGCGATGTACGCAGCCGCGTAATTGGTTTTGGCGCCAGGGTAATGGATAAAACCTTGCCTAAGTATATCAACTCTCCGGAGACTCCGGTTTATGTCAAAGGCAAGAACCTTTTTGGTTTACATTTATCCAAGGATTACATACGGGACAATGATTTTGCGATAATCGTGGAAGGCTACCTGGATTTTATGATTCCTTACCAGGAAGGACTCTGCAATGTCGTGGCTTCACAGGGGACTGCCCTTACCTTGGAACAGATCAGGTTGCTTAAGCGTTACACCCATAATGTGGTAATGATCTATGACGGCGATACTGCCGGAGAAATAGCCACCTTGAGAAGCCTGGATATACTTATTGAAGAAGGCGTGAATGTAAAGGTTGTCCCCCTGCCGAAGGGGATGGATCCCGATACCCTGGTTCGCCAGGAGGGAATTGACAGCTTGAGGGCCAAGCTCAATGATGCCAAAACTCTCTTTGATTATAAGCTTGAAGTATTAAAATGCCGCCATAATATAAAAGATGCCCATGGCAAAAGCCGGATAGCTTCCGAAATGCTTTCTACCATCAATAAGTTTGACAATGCTATTCTTAGGAGCGAGTACATAAGGCGGCTTTCAGAGGAGATCAAGACGCCTGAACATTATATACTTGAAGAGTTGAATAAATTGAAGCCAAACGCTGCCGTTCGTTCAGAGGAAG
>JAQUSM010000034.1 GCA_028715095.1 Candidatus Omnitrophota bacterium | reverse complement strand
GGCTGATGCAGCATGCCTTTATAACCTTTGCCGGTTGTACGGGGTTTATTTGTATAAATACGCGGGATCAAAATCAGCCTATCCTTAACCTTGCCCTGAAGAGAGGCAAGGCGAGATACATACTCCGAAAGCGCGTTCTCATCATCAGCCGAACATGGGCCGATAATCAGAAGCAGGCGGTTATCGTTTCCTTTTATAACATTTAAGATATCCTTGTCCCTGGCCGCTTTTACTTTTTTTAAACTGGCGGGCATAGGCATCAATTGAAGGATTTCAGAGGGAGTGGGAATTTTCTGCAGGTATGCAAAACTCATGTTTATTTATCTTGCTGGATTATTTTAATTGTGGTGCGCAGGCCGTCTTTCCAGGGCCAAAGCATGGCAAGGATACTATCGGTATCTGAAGTTTTATAATATAAGGTCTGGCCGGGCATGATCCCGCCGAGCCCATTGACTGTTTCCTGCAACTTATACGGCAACCTGGATTTTGAAGGGAAAACCGGCTCCCCCATCATATCCTTTAGCTGCAGGCTGAGCTTTTCCATCTCATGCTGGACGATAACTGCTTCAAAAAAATTATCGCAATCAGCGCGCAAGGCTTCAAAATTAAAAGTTTTAATATTCTTTCTCAGGGAACTAAAATCCATAGCTCCTCCTTGGTTGGTGAATTTATTATAACACAACTGAAGAATATTTAAAATTAGATAATTTTCAATAAGTTAAGCCCGGTTTGAGGGTCGATCTCCTTGGTAGCCTTAATTCCTTTTAATTCCAGGACTACCGCCTCAATAACCAGGAAAACTTTTGACTTGCCGCGCACGCAGCCGGTTAAAACTTTGCTCTTCTTACCCATGCTGCCATGGATATGTATCTGCGGGCCTTTGGCATTTACAAAGATTGTGCCGATGCCCATAACCTCCCAACCGTCTTTAAAATTTACCTTGTTCGGCAGCGGCGGAATAACCGGCTTCCTGGGGCCGGTAACCAGTTCGCCTTTTTTAAGCGCTCCGATAAAGATCATCGTTGCCGCCTTGATGCGCTCCTTTTTGGCGAAAAGGCCAAGCTTATCGATTAAAATATCGTCATCTTCGAATTTTAAAAGGAATACCCTGCCGATTGAACCTTTAGTATATTTCATTTTGCAAGAACTGATAATATTTGTTTAAAGATTTTAACGCATTAAAAAAGAGCGCGCCCACGAAATAACTTAAAATAATAACTACCGCGCTGATAATGATCTTTTTTTTCTTGTTAAAATCCGGGTTAGCCCAAACCAAAGGAAGCATAAGCGGGCCTACGCAAAGGAAAGAGATAATTAACGAGCCGGTCTTAAAATACCATTTTTTCTGGCCCTTGCTATCCATTATTGTTTTTTCCTGCGGGACTTAGACTTTTTTATCCGCGCTTTATGCTCCACGCATAGGACTTCGGCGATGGGGGCAATCCTGCCCCCCTCAAAAGGAAATTCTTTACAGGTTACCGGCTTTAAGGCGTAATCCACCTTATGTATCCTGCACAATCCGTCAGGATCCTGAAAAACGCATTTTTCATCCTCATAACTGGTGCCTACCTTGTATCCGGAAGGAAAATCCTTATCTATTTCCAGGTGGAAAAAGTCGCCCTTTATGCCGCGCGACAATATCTTTTTAGCTTCTTCCAAATCAATCCAGGCCCCCAAGCGGCAGCAATCCGCCTGGTTCCTGCATTTTTGGCAATCAATATCCCCGTCTGTTTTTTTGCTTTTCATGTATTATATTATACATTTATCAGGCAATACGCACATTGACCGCGCGCGGGCCTTTATCGGATTTTTCGATGTCATAAGAAACTGACTGCTCTTCAGTTAAATCCTCAAATTTGGCTTCAACTAAAGCGTTGCGATGGAAAAATACTTCCCTGCCATCGGTGTCGCTGATAAAACCAAACCCTCTATCGCGGACTAATTTCTTGATTTTTCCGGTGTTCATTTGTACCTCCTTTTTTAAAAAATAGCCTGACCTCAAGAATTTGAAGCCAGGCTATTCTTTTTACCAGTGTTTAAAGCTTGACTACGTTAGTAGCCTGTTCGCCCTTGGGTCCTTTTTCGATGTTGAACTCTACTTCCTGACCCTCAGCCAAAGATTTATAACCCTCACCCTGGATTGCGCTGTGATGCACAAATACATCGCTACCGGATTCAGGTGTGATAAACCCAAAACCTTTCTGGTCTGAAAACCACTTTACTTTACCTTTTGCCATTATTTACTACCCCCTTCCCTAGAAATTATAGCAAATAATGACAGAAATACAGTCGCCGGAGCAAGAAGCGCCGGAATAAAAAAACCGCGAAGGTTAGTTTTCTAAACCTCGCGGCCTACAAACATCTAATCCTTTATTTACTACTGGATATAAATATAACATATTTTGCGCGTTTGTCCAGTAATATTACGTTTATTTTATCACGGAAAGAATTGTTTCGTATTTACTTGGCAAACAAAGAGTTATATAAAGCGTCTTACGATCTAAAGTGGATGAAGATCCTGCCGAAATTCTTATCATCCTTTTCCAGGCGGTGGTAGAGCTGCTTTATATCCGGCTGGGCCAGGAAACGCAACACGTGTTTCTTTAATTGGCCGCTGCCCTTACCCGGGATAATCTCAACTTCGTTGATTTTCTTTCTTACGGCCTCTTCCATCACCCGCTTAAGTTCGGATTCGATCGCCCTGCCGTTGCTATAGATATCGTGTAAATCCAGTTTAATCCTGCCCATATAGGTATTATACCTTTATTTAAATCCTGTCCGGGATATCCAGATTACTGCTGCCCTTAGTTTGTCTTACATAAAGCGGAACAGTAGCCTCAACCCTGCCATCAATTACTATATTCACTACATAATCTCCGGGTTTCTGGAAAGAGACATTTTGTCCGTTAAGCACGAATGAAAAGGAAGCTTCGGGAACCGCCCCTTCGGGAAGTTGAAAATTAATTTTCATTTCGCTGTTCATTAATTTCTGGCCATCGGCATCAGTCAATGAAATGTTCAGTTTATGCTCCCCTGCCTCCAACCTGTTAATCAACAGGCGCAAAGCGACGCTCATCCGCGGTATTGCATATGGGAATTTATCAACAGTGATGCTGTCAAATGCCCGGCATAAAGAAAGGCATCCGTTTTCAACCCAGGCATGATCCGCGACAGCCGCAATTAAAACTTTCATAATGCGCTCCTTTTTAAGGGTTGCTCCCCTGCTTTTTAATTACTTTAAAGGAATTAAAACTTTTATCGCTTTTAGAGCCGGTATACGAAACACGGATCAAGCTCCAGGTGTATACCTGGCCATCCTGAAAGAAATCAGATTTAACTTTAAATGAAGATGCATCGGCAGGCAGCTCTTCTTTGAAGATTAAATCCCCCGCGTACATATTATAGCCTTTATATATCTTAAGGGTAAATCCGCGGATACCAACCAAATCATCCCACCATTTAAACTCCAGAGGTTCGTTTGCGGTTAAAATAACCGTGTCGTTAATTGGATACCTCAGCCTGGGTTCAGGCAGGTCGTTAAAAATCCCGTTGTTATCCAGGCTGAAGCTGGCTGTTCCCGCAAAGCTTAACGGGACCAGGGATAAAAACAAAAGGATTGTTATTGCCGCTATCTTTTTCATACGCATGTTTCACCTCATGTTTGCTTATCTTTTCTTACCGATGGAGAAGGCGTTTCCTAAAAGCTTGCCTACGCCATAATAGGTGCGATTTGCCGGATTAAAAATCATGGGCTTTATTTTCTCAATATCAGGAACTCCTTCTTTTGTTAAAAATGTTTCCTCTACTTTTACATCTTTAATCTGACCGACAAAAAGTGTGTGCAATCCCAGTTTAACTGTCTGGATGAGAGCGCATTCTAAAACAAAAGGGAATTCTTTGACATAAGGAGCATCCACGAGCTGGCTCTTTACGGGGGTAAGCCCGGTCGAGCTGAATTTATCTTCTACCCTGCCTGAAGCAATACCGAAATAATCAGCCTCCTTGATGCGCGCTTCGGAAGGGATGCTTATGGTAAAAGCCTTCCTTTCCAGGATATTGGAGTAGGTATATGTAGCTTCTCTTAAGGATATGCTGACGCATGCAGGGTCAGAACAGCATATGCCTCCCCAGGCAACCGCCATCGCGTTCGGCCTGGAATCCTTATCATACGAACCTATAATAAAAACCGGGGTCGGGAAAACAATGGTCTTGGCTCCGATAGATTTTTTCATCTTGCCTCCTATTGTACTGGATAGCCTACTGTTTGCGCCAGGATTATTTTTTGTTCCGGGCGTAAATTCATTACCTTTGAAAGAGTCTGCTCGTCAAACAAACCGCGCACAACAGTAGCAAGGCCTTCGGATGCGCAATAAAGATAAACGTTTTGGCCGATAAAGCCCGTATCGCAGGCAGCATAAAATTCAGACTTGGCGCCCCTTTTGCCGGCGCGGGATAGATCAGCCACATAAATCAGGGTTACCGGCGCGATAGCAACAAAATCCTGTTTACCGGTTACGCTGCGGATATCCTGCTTATTGATAAGTTGGAGAGAATTCTGAAACGGATCATAAAGATAAAGTCCTGACTGCATAGAAACATAAATATCTATTTCCTGGAGATTATTCGCCGAGGGGGCGGTGCGGCCTTTTGCCTTTGGCCTGTTAACCCCATTTGCAGCCCAGAGCAGCTCAGAAAGGAGCTGCAGCGATAGCGGACGGCTGCTAAAATTCCGGATAGTTTTTCTTTCCTTTAACGCCTGCATAAAAGGCTTGCCGGCATTAGTCCGTGGAGAAATCAATGCAATTGTTCCCGGCTCCTGCGCAAAAGCTAAATTAAGAAAGGTAAAGCTGCTGATGATTAATATTACGGCTGATAATCTCTTGTTACTAAACAATCTTTCAGGCATATTTTTTTCTCTAAGCCTTTTTAAAACCCGGGAATATTTGTTTTACAGCCAGTCGCTTAGGAGATGGTCAATTATTTGCTATTCTTCTTTTTAGCGATATGAATAATAAACGCATCATCTTTAATCTCTGTCTTAACGCCGTTAGGGTCGGCATCCGCGGGCAAGGGAATCGCCTTAACAAAAGATCCTGAAGTCTGCGTGCCCTGAAAACTGCCCGGAGTTTTCTCTTCTGTCCCGCTAGAATACTCTCCGGTCAAGGTAATTAAGTTTCCGCTGATATGCGCTTTTACTTTATTTTTATCCAAACCGCTGATATCAAGTTTCAGGGTATATTCATTTGCCGCCTCATCCACATTTAGCTTTGCGTCATATAATATACGGCTGTCAACTACGTTATTCTGCCCTACCCTGAAATTGACACTATCCTGTTTCCTTAAATTTACCGGTAAACTTTCATTACGCTTATACTCTTCCAGGGATTGCTTCAATTTCTCAACAGGAATCGCAAAGCCTATGCTCTGGGAATACTCCACTACCGCTACATTTATGCCGATAAGCTTAGCGTTTAAATTAAACAAGGCCCCGCCGCTATTGCCCGGGTTAATAGGCGCATCCACCTGAAGCATATCGCCCATAACATAATCCCCCTGGGAAGAGTAAAATTTCCTGTTCTTGCCGCTGACGATTCCGGAGGTAACCGTATTCTCAAGCCCGAGCGGGTTTCCGATCGCCACCACTGTTTCCCCCAGCATCAGGTCTTTTGTCTGGCCCAAGGAAGCCTCAACAAGCGGTTTTGGCGGAGTGATCTTGATAAAGGCCAGATCATCATATCTATTCTCATATACCAGTTCCCCCTGGACCTGTTTGCCGTCGTTTAAGATAACAAATATACTGCTGGCCATATTGACCACATGAGCGTTGGTGACGATTAAGCCGTTTTTATCCACAATTACTCCGGAGCCTACGCTTTTTAATTTCAAGGCCGGAGCCATCCCGTGAAAAGTAGAGAATTGATTATACAAAACATCAAAATCATTGCCATA
This sequence comes from Candidatus Omnitrophota bacterium, assembly GCA_028715095.1. GTDB lineage: Bacteria > Omnitrophota > Gorgyraeia > Gygaellales > Profunditerraquicolaceae > UBA6249. Next base: position 3,044 of record JAQUSM010000034.1, on the reverse strand, counting down.
TACCCCCCAATAAGGGTCTTGCTGCAAAAGAATAATTTTCTCGGTACTGATATTGACCACTGACTCCGCAGTATCTTTAACAACCCGGACAACAGGAGTCACGCGGGCATCGGTTTCGGCGCCATTAGCAACTGCAGATGCCAATAAAATTGCCGAAAAAACAAGAAGATTTCCTCTTAATAAGCCCGATAAACGCATAAACCCCCTCCTCTTGCCAACTAAAAACTTGAGCTTACAACCCTGACAAAAAATTTTACAATTATTTCATTGAATTGTCAATTATAAAATGCCCGGCAAAGAAAAAGGCCTCTTTTAAAATGCAAAAGAGGCCTTTTTGTAAATATTAAAATGGATTATTCCTGGTTATTGATTGAGATCAAACTTAACTCATCGCCAACCTGCTTGGCAGTAACTGTTACCTGTAACTTGCTGTCAGCATTCTTAAGAAACTCTGCTATTTTGGCACTTGAATCTTTATCAAATGCATAAAGTTTGCCATCTGCGAAGATAGAATAACCGCTAGCCTGGCAGTTCGGCATCAAAGCGCACTCCTTAGTATGCGTCTTGACAAATTCCGCCAAATTATCTTTATTGGCACCTGCGCACATGTTGTCAATAATATCACCCTTTAAAGTCATTGTTTCAGGCGTAGTTGCAGGCGCAGCCACAGCCGTAGTTGTATCAGCTGGTTTGGCCATATCCTGAGCAAAAGCTAAAGAGCTTACAAAACAAAGAGCCATAAGCACAAAAAGTATTTTCTTCATTTCAATTCACCCCCTTTCTTTTGGTTGATTATTTAAATACGGAAAAGTTAACAAATTAAAATAATATTAGCACTTTTCTTTAAGTTGTCAATGGATAAAGTAAGGCAGCTTGCCTGCGCAGCTTAAGCTTATTCTTTCGGATTTTGAATTTGGCAGGAATTCAGCCTATCGCGAGCGTCAAAATTAAGCAGGATTATCTCTGTGAATAAGCCTCCTGAAGGCTTGCGGTAAATGCAGGTTTCTTTGCTCCCGGCCAAGCCTTCAGCCGGCCTGCATAAAGAGGGTTCTCCGTAAAGATGGAAAATCGCCTGTTTTTGCGTTAGTTTAGCCAGGCGGCCGTTAGTAATATCAGCCCTTAAGTTATTATACAATTTAGCCTCTTCATCTAACTGAACCTGCATTTCTTTCCGGTTGTCTTCTAAGTTTTTCACAAACATAGCTTCGTGAAAATGGGTAAGGTATACGCAGCCGGAAATAAAGATTGCGGTTACGGTTAAAATAGGTAGGCGCGGGGTAAAAATCCTGCTTTTTGCCATTTCACAGATAAGGTTTTAGATCTGTTATAACCGGGCTCGTTCGACTTTTATAGACTCTCCGTCCTGAACTACGGCAAGAACGCGCGGATCGCCTTCTATCTTGCCAAAAACATTCACAGTGCTGGCAGGTATAATTTTACCTTTGCGGCTCTTAGGAGTCAAGCCGAAAAACAAACACATGCAAGGGCCGCTAGGCCAATAGGCCACATCGCCAACTTCAACCACCTCGCGGGAGCATTCTTTTTCAATATCTATCTTCGGCTTGATATGGAAATAAACCTCTTTTCCCCATAATTCAGCCATAGACGAAATCGGCAGACTGTCCCAGATCCATTTCGCTGTCCAGCAATCATTTAGTTTGGCAAAAACAACCAGTTTTCCTATGGTAATCTTTATTCTCATATTTAACAGATATCCCGCCTTTCTGAAAAGAATAACCTGAAAGTCCGATCCTGTAAACGACCTCCTTCCACTTTTTGCTGATTTTTATCTACCCAGGCGAAAACAATAAAGATTATATTTATCGCATGCGCCTGTAAATCGCAGCGCGAGCAGCTTTCTAAAGGTTAACGCATGACAAGCAGGCTTTTTATCGCTTCGGGTTTATTGACTTTACGGTAAGTTTTCTGGATTATATTGCCGCCGATGGGCAGATTAGTATAAATAATAGCTATGGAAACGCCTTTTTTATAGGTTTCGGTTTCTGCAAATACGCTGAATTTCTCTGTCAACGGGGAATTACCGCAGATGACCACGGATTTACCCGCTACTTTTTTAATACAATCCATAAATTGCTCCTCATCCTCAATACTGGAGGTAAACAGGATTACCTTGGGCGGCCCCATGTGTTTTTTGCCCGCATTCTGCATAGCTTTTAATATTGCCGCTTTCACTGCCTCGCATGACGAATGAAAAACGGAAAGATCCGCTGAGCCGACACCAAAAAATATGTTTGCTGAAGTCACTGTCATGGCAACCACACCTTTTGCCACCCCCCTTACCGTCTTTTCGTTCGATAGGTAGCCTTTCTTGAAATTACCTTTGTTATTAATTGGTTTGCCGGTTGTTTTGCAGGTTACCGGCTTTACTGGATCAGCGACCCCTCCGTATATCTTCGTTTTATTGCCGAGGAATCTCCTTGCTTCTTTAAGGACGGTTTGTGAATCATTTTCTAAACTGGAAAAGATAATCGCAAAATGCGGGGTTTTACATTTTTTCCCTGCCAGGGCCATGTTTAGGGCTTCATAGGTCGCCTCTTTTGAATCACTCTTAGTGCTCCATCCCAAGCCAACCTCTGTTCCGCATATCTTATCCATGATGCTGTCTCGGATGTTTGTGACTGACTGACACTTGAGCCACCCTTGCGCTTTGTCAAGTTTAAAGAAAAAAAACGCCCCCGCAATAACGATTGAGGCAATTATTACCGCGATAGAAATAACTATAAACAGTTTTTTAAGCATCGGAGCCATAAATTAGGCTGACACGAGGCAAACCGGAGAGGGATTCTTAGGCGAGCAAAATAAAACCCTTCAAGAAAAACTAGGGCTTTAATATACAAAAAGACCCTGGAGATGACTCCAAGGTCTTATCTCCCCTTTTGGTAACGCAGCCTCCCGCTCAACTGAACGGGACTGTCGCTTTGCGTCCCAAGATTACTCTTGGTTTGCCTTTATCAGCAGGAAGAATCAAAAAAATAAACTGCCAATTTTGTCAACTGCACTATTAAAAATATAACATATTACCA
>JAQUSM010000174.1 GCA_028715095.1 Candidatus Omnitrophota bacterium | reverse complement strand
TAACGCTTGTGCCTTTATCCACATAAGTCCTTCCGATAATACCGGTAAGCGGGCTTTCCACTGGAGCTTTTTCAAACTTAAAGCCGACTTCATCCCGGTCAACGTAAGCAATAACATCCCCCTTATTGACCTTGTCTCCTTCTTCCCTGATCTTTTCAATAATCTTTCCGTTTACTTTTGGATATATTATTGCCTCATCCTGCGCCTTTATGTCATCAACATAATCAAGGGTATTCTTAATTGACTGCAGCTCTGCCCTGATTACCCTGACCGGTATGGCCTCTTTTTCTATCGCGGCCTTTTCTTTCTGCCGGCAGCCCGCAGAAACCAGGATAATAAAAAATATCACCATTACATATAAAGCTGAGATCCTTCTCCTAAGCATATCTTACTCCTCTATCTTTATGTTGTTTTTAACCAAGGTCAAGCCTTGCGATTTATCCAAATTTATCAACGCCACATTATAATCAACCAATGCCTTAAAATAATCGAGCTCTGATTGCGCCAGCCTGTCCTGATAATCAAGAATATCGTGGGTAGACACCTGGCCTGCGGCATACCTTTCCTTCTGCGCTTCATAATTCTGATTTTCTTTTTCCCTGGAAATCCTTGCCGCCTCTACCTGGCGGTACTGAGTCTTAGCCAGCCTTACCTTATCCCTGACATCTAAAATGATATTCTGCTCTAATCTTTTAAAAGACAACAGGGCCTGGGTTTTCTCTAATTTTTTTTGGTCATATTTAGCCCTGTCTCCCGTCCCCCAGGGCAGGCTGAACTTTAAACCCACACCCCAGTCGGGATAGTTGGAATTAACCTTCTCTACCGCGCCCTGGTAATCCTTGCCTAATCCGTTTAAACCTAAACTTCCCGTTAAATCTACGGTCGGCAAAAGCGCGTTTTTGGCAACTATTATTTTTATATCGCGGTTGCGTAAATCAACACTTGCAGCCTGATAATCCGGCCTGTACATAAAAGCATCCTGCAGGCTCTTAAATAAGTCCACATCCTCCTGTCTTAATTCAGGTTTATCAATCAACTCTATTTTTGCATTCCAGACCTCCGGATCATCCACAAGATTTGTAATAAGCTTCAAATCATCCTCTGCCCTCTTCAGGGATGCCTCCGAAGAAAGTAACGCCTTCTCCCTTTCTGCTGCGGCTGCCTCTGTCTCCAGCAAATCCACCGAGCTAATCAGCCCTTTTTGATACCTTGCTTTATTTATCTCCAGCAGGTCATTGGCCCGCTGCAGGGAAAGCTTATCTATTGAGTATTTCTCCAGGGAAAATGTGTAATTATAGTAAGCGGACTTGGCCTTGCTGATACTATCCATGACCGTATCCTTGAAATTCTTTTCTGAAACCAGCTGGTCATTCCTGGCGATCATAATATCAGCCTTATTTACCAGGACGCCAAATCCCTTAAAGAGCGGCTGGGTTATAGTAATCTTCGGCTCGGCTACATAATAAGGATTAAAAATCTGATAGGTAGAATCGCTTTTATACCTCTGGTTAAGAAATTCAACATTGTAACCTGTGCCGGTTACCAGCTTCCCCGATACGCCGGCGTTAATATTAACGTCCTGGGAATTGAATTTATTCGCCCCCTGAAGGGTTGAAGTAGAAATTTCAGTAGTATCCTGAAGCGTAAAGTCGGCATTAAAAGTAGGTTCAAAATCAGACTGGGCAACTTTTACGTCATCCTCTTTTAGTTTCGGCTCAATGCGCTTAATCAGGATCTCAGAGTTACTCTTCATGCAATAAAGAATACAATCAATCAGCCCTATCCTTAAAGTCCTGTCCTGTGAGCCTGCGGCCATAAAAATAGTTTTCTCCATCTCCGCCTGCCTGGGATCTTCTATAGAAGCAAAACAGTAAGTGTTAAAAATCAATAGTATACAAGACGCTTTACATATCTCTTTATACACCTTGAGGTTACAAAACAATTCTTTCTTCATTTTACTGCCGTCCCGTTTAAAAACGCGTCCAGGATAAAACCCGATAACCCCTTCAAGCTTTCGGTTTTTAACGGTTTTTCTTTTAACCAGGGGATAATCACTGATTTTATCATCCCTGCCAATAGATGCGCCGTCCTTCTTGAATCAAGGTCTTTTTTAATAACATTTTCATCCTGCGCCTTCTTGATGATACCTGATATATAATCTAAGAATTTCATAATCTTCTCCACTGTCAACCGGGAGGGCTTATCCTTAATTGCCCAACTGTCCAGGCCGCCTTCGGAGAAATAAATCCTGAAGAAATCTTCGTTTTCCTCAAAATAAGCAAACTCCTCTTCAATGAATGCCTTTATCTTTGCCAGTGCCCCATGAGCCTTAGCTATGCTCTCCTTTACCCTGCGGATCAACTCTTCTATCTTCTCATCGGTAAGCGCAAGATAAAGCGCCTGCTTATCCTTAAAATAAAGATAGATTGTCCCAACGGCATACTCGGCCTGGCTGGCGATATCAGACATAGTCGCGTTATGGTACCCTTTTTCCGCGAAAACACGGGTGGCCGCGCTCAAGATATCTGTTCTCCTTAACA
>JAQUSM010000033.1 GCA_028715095.1 Candidatus Omnitrophota bacterium | reverse complement strand
GCAGCCCATATTGCAATGGCTAAAGAATATTGTGCCGCTGCCCTTAGAGCCTGATACAGGCGGCTCCTCGCCGTAGTGGCTCATAAAACTATAGACCTTCGGCAATACAGCGGTCTTGCAAAAACCGACTTTACCCTCCAGGCGGTTAACCTTACAACTCCGGGGGCAGATATCGCATGATTTAAGACCGGCAAAAAGACGATCAGTAACTATCTTTAATTTACCGCTTTTACTTGACTCAAGGTATGAAGGATATTTTAACAAGGGGCCATTTTTATGGGGCATAAAGCTTCCTAATTTCATTAAAAATGCTGATATACTCCTGGCTGCGATAATCCGGGTAGGTCCAATCATTGGGAATGAATGAATTGTTTCTGTAGCTTAAGGTTATCTCCGCAAAAATACCCTTACGTAGATATATCCTGTGAGCGTAATCTTTAGTCGAGGCAAGCACCAGTTTGGCCAAATCCACATATCCAGGATCAATATTCACCCGGCGCTTCCCGGAGTTTGAAAACTTTGCCTCAAGCCTATTGGTATAAAGTTTAATACGGTATAAATCCTGGACAGGGATTAATTTGCCAAAACTGATAAACCTTCTTTTTAGTCCGGCCCCCATCTCCTTTTCATAATAAGATGTGTAATTAAAATCAAGAGGGTCTGACTGAAAATCAATCCTTCCGAATATCTTCTTTAATTTATCCCTGGATTTTATAAAAATAGCCTCATCCTTATAGATGAAGCCCATGGCAAGCTTGGCAAGCTGATTATGTTTTCTGACTTTTCCCAAGTGGTTAGTAAAACAACCAATTAATGCAGAAACCTGTTTATATACGCGGTGATTTTCTTGCGTTCCCCATCGCGCATTTGATTAAAGAATATGGCAATATTAAAACCGCCGTCAGTCTCATCTTCGCTTCTTACAACCACGCCCTTGCATTCAACAATGGCATTTTTGTCTGCCTGGCCCTTGTTGGGCAGGCTAAGTTTTACGGAAATCTTTGTAAAAGGCGGGATATACTTTTCCAGGTGGCAATAAGCCCCTACGCAACTTATATTATGCGTAGTAGTGGAGAAATCATATCCGTTTACCGCAACATTAAACGGCAGCTTATGCTCTAGACGTGGATGTACCCTGCGTTCTTTAACAGTTTTCATTATTTCTTGTCTTCTGCTGCCCCTGCCTTGTTTTTCTCAATAAATGCGCGCCAGCATTTCTTACTGCAATAGAATTTTCCGTTACGATAATACCTCTTTAACTTTTTAATCAATTTATTACAAGCCAGACAATTAGTCTGTTTTTCTGCCTTTGGTTTTACTTCTGCCTGCGCTTCCTTAACTGCTTCAGCTGCCATTTATAATTTTCCTTTCACTGAGTTAGATTTGCCCCAACTGCATGTTTACAAAATCTTTAAGATAATTTCTTTCCAGTACATTAAAATCCGTAAATTCTATACCCATTTGATTTCGGTCAGAATGAGCCAGCGGAGTTGACCAGGATATCTTGCCGATAGGCCTTATCAGGCGGTTTAAAACATTTATTTCAAGCATTACCGGGGTAGAAGTAGGAATAAACCTCTCGCTGGTGAACTTTATACCGCCACAGCTGATGTCGTTACAGAGGACATTATCAAAATCCTGACCGCCGCCAAGTTGATAACGAACCGGCAGGCGGGAATCCACCCTCGGGAAACGACGATAATCCTTTTCTTTTGGTAAAATGGCCATTTGTGCCTTTTTAGCTTTGAGGCAGCCGTGGCTATTTCTCTTACCTCTAATTAAAAAATATAACATATATTCATAAAGATGTCAATACTTTACAAACTTTTGTGTTCCTGTTATAATAATTTTAGAGGTGAACAAGTGTATTGCCAATTTTATGGGTTAAAAGAAAGGCCTTTTAATGTTACCAGTGACCCTGCCTTCTTTTTCTCAAGTAAAAAACATAAGGAAGCCATCTCCCATTTGGTTTACGGGGTTTCCCAAAGAAAAGGGATTATCGTTTTAACCGGAGAAATAGGCACCGGCAAAACAACCACCTGCCGTTTCTTCTTAAATCAGGTAGGCAAAAACGTAAAAACAGCCTTTATCCTGAATCCTGCCTTCTCTGAAACCCAGCTCCTGGAATCAATCATCAAGGATTTCGGGATCTCCCCTAAAAACAAGGTTAAACTGGATATGGTCTGGGAATTAAATAATTTTTTATTGCGCGAGTCGAATGCGGGAAATAATCTGGTGCTTATTGTCGATGAAGCGCAAAATTTAAAACCCAACCTGCTCGAGCAGATCCGCCTGCTTTCAAATCTAGAAACAGAAAAAGATAAGCTGCTCCAGGTAATACTGGTGGGCCAGCCTGAATTAAACAACCGGATAAATTTATATGATTTAAGGCAGCTGCGCCAAAGGATCATGGTCAGATACCATATTGGCCCGCTTGATGGAGATGAAATAAAACCTTATATAAACCACCGCCTGCAGGTAGCCGGCGCAAGAAATATTAAATTCAGCGATGAGGCCATTGATGCGATAAGCCGTTTTTCCGCAGGCACACCCAGGCTGATCAATATGCTCTGTGACCGTGCGCTGCTAGCAGGTTTTGTTGCGGAAACTAATAATATAGGCCTTGATATTATAAAAAGATGCACGGAAGAGCTGGACAGCTATTCCGTGAGCGCGGAATAATTTATGAGTATAATTAACGATGCATTAAAGAAAACTGAAGCATCTATCCAAAGAAACTCGCTTAAAAAAACTCCCGGTTTGGATAAAAAACCCAAGTTCAAGACTTTTCTTTTGTATTCTTTAATGCTTGCTGCTATCCTGCTCTTGGGCGGCCATATATTTAAGACTCTTAACCACAAGATTGTCCCACCCCAGGTATCCGAACCCCCTCAAGCGGTTCCGATCCAAGCGCCGCTTGCTACCCCTGCCCCATTGCCTGAAGAACAACCAAAGCCGGAAAAGAAATTCGTCTTAAATGGGATATTCTTTTCCGATGATAACGGTTATGCTTTAGTGAACAATCAGATTGTAAAGGAAAATGACTCAGTTGAGGGAGCCAAAGTAGAGAAAATCACCGTGGATACCGTAGAAATAAATAACGAAGGCAAAATTATTACTCTTTCCACCGGCAAGTGAGCTTAAATTATTTCGCTGGCTGCTTCTTTTATCAAATTCAACGCGACATTCTTTACAATTACCGGCTTAGCTATCCCCCGGATTAAAACCAGCTTATTCTGCTTACCGGTAAATTTCTTATCATGATAATAGGCGCTGATGATTTTATCGACGGAGACACCTTTAAGCTTTACAGGCAAACCATAAAGCTTGATTAAATTCTTGATACGTAATACCAGGCTGTTTTCAATGAACCCAAGCTTACAGCTTAAATCCAAAGCCGCAATCATTCCCAGGCTTACTGCCTCACCGTGATTATAATTTTTGTAGGCGCAAGCGGACTCAATCGCATGCCCGATAGTATGGCCAAAATTTAAAATTGTCCTTAATCCTGACGCCTCTTTTTCATCGCGGCTGACTATCGCCGCTTTAATGCCGCTGCAGGAACTGATTATTCTTTCCAATACCACAGGATCAGCATTAAAGACATCCTTCTGCTTTTTCTCCAGGTAACAAAACAAGCTGTTATCCTTGATAATAGCATACTTTATTATTTCCGCCATCCCTGAAGCAACCTGGCGTTTATCCAGCGATTTCAGGAAATTAATCTCGCTGAATACAAGGTTAGGCTGATAAAATGCGCCGATAAGATTCTTGCCTAAATCCAGGTCAACCGCAGTCTTGCCTCCGATAGCCGAATCTACCTGGGCCAACAAAGTCGTAGGGATCTGAACATAAGGGATCCCCCGTTTATACACCGAAGCAATAAAACCGGCCAGGTCCCCCACTACCCCGCCGCCAAAAGCGATGATAAAAACTTTTCTTTTCCGGTCAAACTTGGCCAGGTCATTGATTACGCATCCGGCGCTTCCCAATGACTTGCTTTTTTCGCTGTCCAAAACAATTTTAAAACGGCAGTTAAACCCGTTTCTTAGCAAAACGCTGGATAAGATTGCGCCGTATTTATCTTTCAATAACGAATTAGTAATGATATAAGCATCCAAACCAATATTTAATTTAAGTAAATATGGGCCCAGTTTCTTAAGGATAGAGCTGCCGATAATTATATCATACGATCGTTTACCTAAGTTAACCGTTACCTTACGCATTTAATAACTTACCCCCATTGACCTGATCACTAAGCCTACCATCGGCCAAAGCAGGCGGTCAAATACACCCAGCCATATAAACAAAAAGAGAATAATAAAACCATAGCGCTCAAGCCCGATATAGAGTTGGGATAGCCCTTCCGGCAGCAGCCCCATTAAAACACGCGAACCATCTAACGGCGGGATCGGAATCAGGTTGAATAAAGCTAAAACGACATTGATTAAAAGCAAATTCGAAAGCAAATAAACCGCAAGAGCCGGCAGCGGGATGAATTTCAACACCTGGGCGGTAACAAAAGCAAGGGCAAGGTTAGCAAGCGGGCCGCTGACTCCGATCCAGATTATATCTTTTTTTGGATTTTTTAATGCCCGGTAATCTATAGGCACGGGTTTGGCAGCTCCAAAAACAAAATGCCCGGAAGTGGATAAAAAAAGCACAAGCGGCAAGAGGATAGTCCAGAAAGGATCGATATGCGCCAGGGGGTTTAAGGTAAGCCGGCCGGAAAATTTGGCCGTAGAATCACCTAACTTATAGGCAGCCAGGCCATGCGCAAATTCATGCACAGTCATAGCAATTAATAAAATGGCAAAAGAAACAGCAAAAGAAATAATTAGCTGCGGCAGGCTCAATTCAATACCTCGATGATAGCTACCTCAATAATCGGGTACTTGTTATTTTCCGGGCTGATTAATTTACCGGTAACTTTTACCTTATGGTAATTAAGGCTGTCCAGGCTTTTTCGGTTGCCTTTTAGAAAATATATCTTTTTATCAGCAGTAACTAATTTATGGGTTGCCTTGCGCCATAAGACCACTCCATAAGGGCTGATTGTACCTTCAATAACCAGCTGGCCGCCTGGCTCCAAAGCCGCAGGCCGTAAAACCGCAGCTGACTTATCCTCTTCTTTGGCAACAGCTATATCTTTATTGATAAACCTTTTATTTACCCAGCCATAACTCTGGTGCACCGGTTCAATCTTATACCAGCCGCCTTCCTCCTGGACTATATTTACCACCGTTGACTTATCCGCCTTGCCAAGAATCCAGGATGATTCGCTTGGGCCAAGCCGGATATTTACCCTGTCTCCGGTAACCTTGGCATTAGAACATTTTTCCGGGGCATTGTTAATACATTCAACCAGGCTTTTCTTTATATAAGAAGGCGCCGACTTGGGGAGGCGAATCTTATACCAATCGTAAACCTCAGAAACTACCTCTACCAGTTGCCCCTTAGAAAGCGTACAGGCGGCTGCTGAACTTACCGTAGCATCAACACGCACATTTATAGTATCTGCGTTAATCTGCCCCGTAAAAGCGGTAAACTCAGCCGCGAATACGGACTTTAAAAGAAAAAAAGTCAACAGAAAGATTGATCCTGCTTGCTGCATTTTATTTCTTCTCTTGTGCTTTAGGCTGAGCCTTAGGAGCAGCCTTAGACGCATCTTTTACCCCCGGCGCAGCGGGTGCCGGCGCTCCAGCTTCAGTAGCCGAAGTTTCCTCTTTGACTGCCTTTTCTTTCTTGATCTTAATTCTTAAGGTTTTGATTTTTGGCAACCCATAAACCGAGTCGCCTTCTTTCCATTTGCCCTTTTCATGCATCTGCCTGATACGCTCTGTGCGCTTCAATACCGAGCGGACCATTTTGTCTTTTTCCGAAATAATTAATGACGGATGTATTGACATGATTTTATAGCCTCCTTATGCGGCAACCAGCGTAGGTTCTCTGCAGTTGGATCAGCAAAGGTTGCGCGCTCTCTTGATTAGAAAATTTGCCTACGCACAAAATGACATAATTACCTTTTGCAAAAACTAACGGGGACAATCCTGCTTTTGCCAGCATCTGGGCCTGGCGAAGGGCAAGATTCCTGTTTTTAAAAGCCGCTACCTGGATAGTATAGCTTGCCGGGTCGGTATTATTACCTGAAGTCAAAACAACGCGTCTTCCTTTTTCTACCCCCAGAGAAAAAGAAATAATACTCAGTAAAACCAAACCCATGATTAAAAGCAATATCTTTTCATAACCCCGGATACGCGTAAAGAAATGGTTTGCCGGGACGCGCGGTTTATACTGGCCGCTATCCAAAGATTGCGTAAATAGCTCATTTTGAGAATAGTCCTGTTTATCCGCCATAGAATGATATTGTAGTTAGGGTTTATCCTGCTTCAAATAAATCCTTTTATTGAACTTCTTAATTACCTTTAAAAAGGCCTCCACTATCTTAGGGTCAAATTGCGTACCGCTCTTTTTCTTTATTTCCTTTATGGCAGAATCTATATCCATCCTCTGGCGGTATGGCCGGCCGTAAACCATTGCTTCAAATGCATCCGCCACAGACATAATCCGCGCGCACAGAGGAATCTGCCCGCCTTTCAGATGCGACGGATAGCCCGTACCGTTAAATTTTTCGTGATGATGCATGATAATCGGGATAACCGGACGCAAAATCTGTAAAGGCCGCAGTATCTGTGCCCCTTTTACCGGATGCTTTTTAATAATATCATATTCTTCCGAAGTAAGCTTGGTAGCTTTGGTTAAAATTTCAGAAGGTATGTCAATTTTACCGGTATCATGCAGCAGGCTGGCATATTTGAGGCTTTCAAGCTGTTTTTCCCCCAAATGAAGCTCTGTACCCAGGGCGCAAACTAATTTGCTAAAATGCGGGGAATGCGTATACTCTTGCGGCACACGGGTATTTAACAAAGTGACCAATGATTTAATGCTGCCAAAGACTATCTTTTGCTGCTCCTCATATAATTGTAAATTCTTAATCCCGATAACCGCCTGTTCCGCCATATTCATAAGCATCTCCTGATCAAACTTATCAAATGGCTGATGCAGATTAGCGCGTTTTATAATAATAAAACCCAGAACATCTTCGCAGATAAGCGGGACGCCAAGAAGGCCACCCTTCCTGACCGCGGATGAGCTTTTAATTATTTTTTCTTCAATCCTCCCGCGGACCCTGCTCTTCTTATCGACAATCAGTTTATTGTTATCCTTGATTAAACATTTGATACTGGAATATTTCTTGTTAGGCTCCAGCAGGATAATCAGGCAATATTGGGCATTGAAGAATTGGCAAAATAACCTGCCCATGCGGCTGACCAGCTCTTTAAGCTCGTAAGTAGAGTTAAGCAAGCGGTAAATGCTGTGTACCGCCGAAACTAAAAACCTATACTTTTTCGTAGGGGTTGAATAATTTTTTATATTCATCTAAGGCATATCGGTCAGTCATACCGGCTATATAATCACAGACTGCCCGTTTTACTCCTTCTTTGGGGATCCTGAGCTGCACTTCAGAGGGTAATTGCTTGGGCCGTATGGCGTACTCACAAAACAACTCCCGTATAAAACGCTTGGCCTTAATGCTCATGCGCATAACCCGGTAATGATGATAAAGCTTCTGCATGAGAAACTGCCGGAGCGGTTTTCTCAACTCCTTGACCTCTTTGCTGAAATCCACTATTTTATAATTAATCTTTTGCAGCTGAGCATAACTATTAATTTTGTTCCGGGAAATAACGCTCTGGGTATGCTCAATCAAATCCGTGACCTGTAAATCAATTAACCCCCGGATAACCAGATATTTCCGGCTGGACAAATCAATTTTAGCATATTTCTGATTAATTTTGCGATTTATTTTTTCCCAGATTTCAAGCCCTTCCAAATCTTTTTCTTTTATCAGCCCGGAGGTCAGGCCGTCATCAAGGTCGTGGTTATCATAAGCAATCTCGTCTGCAGCGTCAACCAGCTGAGTCTCTAATGAAGGCATTTTCTTCGGGAAAAACTCTTTGATCTTGACCGCGATATCAAAAACCGAAGAATGTTTGACTATGCCCTCCCTTACCTCCCAGCTTAAATTTAATCCAGGGAACGCAGGGTAACGCTCTTCCAGGCAATCTACCACTCTCAATCCCTGCAGGTTATGATTAAACCCTCCGCACTTAGCCATCAGTTCGTTAAGCGCCTCTTCTCCAGAATGGCCAAAAGGGGTATGCCCAAGGTCATGAGCTAAAGCAATCGCTTCGGTTAAATCAGTGTTTAAACGAAGCGCCCATGCAATCGTGCGGGCAATCTGGGAGACCTCAATGCTATGGGTAAGCCGGGTCCGGTAATAATCCCCCTCATGGTTGACAAAAACCTGGGTCTTGTATTCTAACCTTCTGAATGCGGCAGAATGTATAATCCGGTCACGGTCACGCTGATAGCATGACCGGTAGGGATGCTCCTCTTCTTTATGCGCCCGGCCAAGGGAATTACAGCTCTTTGCCGCGTAAGGAGCAAGAAACTTATCTTCAAACTCTTTAATATTATTTATGGGCATTTTTTAAAGCCTTGGCTAATTCACCTAAGGACTGGGAAATAATCTTGGTGTTTGAAATAACCGGCATAAAATTAGTATCACCTGACCAGCGCGGGACAATATGCATATGCAAGTGCCCGGCAATACCGGCTCCGGCTGCGCGGGTGAGATTAATTCCGATGTTGTAGCCATCCGGATGCAGTACCTTTTGCAGCAGCGCCTTTGCCTTATTTAAACATTTAAACAAATCTACCGCCTCCTCCTGGCGCAATTGGGATATGTCGCGGATATGCCTTAAAGGAGAAACCAGAAGATGCCCGTTATTATAAGGATAGATATTTAGCATAACGATAGAAAACCTGGTTTTAAAAATCACATAATCCCTGGAAGCGCCTGACTTGGCATAACAAAAAATACACTTTTTTCCTCTGTTTTTTACGCTTATATAATTAATCCTCCAGGGAGCCCACAGTTTATCCATTTTTAAACCTTAATTATCCTGGCATTAACCTCGTCATTAATTTCAATTATGCCGTAAGAATTATATTCTGCCGTGAAATCAGTCGCGCTGCCGGGG
>JAQUSM010000173.1 GCA_028715095.1 Candidatus Omnitrophota bacterium | reverse complement strand
CTCTTAGCCGGGCCAACCTCTGAAGTAAGCAGGAATTTCCCCGCCTGAATTTTTTCTTTAAATGTCATAACTTTCCAAGTTTTAGCGGCTCCTGGCCACCCGCTGATAATAAAATCTTGCTCCGTTTAATGTGGATTTTTTAGTAGCGGGTAAATTTGCCTTGAGCGAGAAAATCGGCAGATTCATCGTTGAAGTTTGGCTGCTTCAACTAAATTACGCATCAGCATGGTTACGGTCAGCGGCCCCACCCCTCCGGGAACAGGAGTGATATATGCGGCGCGTTTTTGAGCTGATTCAAACTCCACATCGCCCAAGATTTTACCGCCCACCTTGTTTATGCCGACATCAATAACAATTGAGCCCTCTTTAATCCAGCCGCCTTTGATCAAACCGGCCTTACCGACGGCTACAATAAGCACCTCGGCCTTTTTTACATGCTCCTCAAGCTTACCGGCCTTACTGGTGCCGATATGACAGACAGTAACAGTAGCAAATTTATCCAATAATAAAAGCGCAAGCGGCTTGCCCACGATCTGGCTATGGCCGACAACCACCGCCTCCTTCCCGTATAAATCCACGCCGGTAGAATTCAATAATTCCATTACGGCGCTGGCCGTACAAGAGGCAAACCTTGTCCGGCTTAGAAAAAGCTTGCCGGTATTTTCCGGATGCAGGCCTTCAACATCCTTAAGCGGCTGGATAATCTCATCTATTTTTTTACTATCAATATGCTGAGGAAGAGGCATTTGCACAATAATACCATTCACCGCCTTATCCGCGTTAAGCTCAAGAATAGAATCTATTAAGCAACGTTCAGTAATATTTTTATCCAGTTGAAAAAGTTTATAAACAATCCCCAGCTCAAGAGCCGTTTTTTCCTGGGATTTTACATAAGAGGCCGCGCAGGGATTATCCCCTACCATGATGCTGGCTAAAACCGGGGCCTGCTTCAAGTTGCGCACCTGGATTTTTATCTCCTGCTTGATCTTTTCAGCAACAGGCCTACCTTCTAATAACTTTGCCAACGCCGGCCTCCGTATTTTTACGAATCGCCTGGATAATCTTGACTTTTTGCCCCAGCTCTTTTCTTATGCCCCGGGCCAGTTTTTTCTGGTCCAGGCCCTTTAAATTGATCTCCACATTAAAACAAGCGGAGACAAAAGCCGACTCAAAGAAAATTGCGGCTATCGCTACATCCGTTATCAAATTGGGATTACCCTTTTTTATCAATGGCGGGCATAACTTCGCAGCTTCGCAGCAAAGCCTTGCCAGCATCAACGGTACATCCAGGGCCTTGCGCATATCCTTGCTCTGATAAGCAACCACATCTAAATCTACCAGCCCAAGAAAATCATCTCTTAATTTCTCGGATTTAGCTAATATTTGTTTCAGCTCCGGCTCAAATACGGTATATTCAGGTTTTCCCAAAGTAAAATTAACCGCCATGCTGATTAAGCTTGCCCCCATAGCCGCATTCAAGGCTGAAGCAGAACCGCCTCCGGGAGCAGAAAGTTTAGCGGAAAGGTCATCCAGATATTTAACTATAGCCTGGTTTTTATATTCCATTTTTTAGATAGTAAAACCGGAATTTAAATCAAAAGCGTCTTTGATCAAATCAATTTCCGGCACATCTTCCTTATATAAAAGCGATGTTACATCAAAACGCGCCTGGCGCTCCAGTAAATTATTTTCTTTCAAATAACAAATGGCTGCCTTGGAAATCTGCCTTTGTTTTGCCGTACTAACCGCTTCGGCCGGCTCGCCGAATAACCTTGTGTGCCTGGCCTTAACTTCTACAAAACAAATAACCCCTTTATCCTCTGCGATTATGTCAATTTCGCCAAATTTAGTTTTATAATTACGCCTGATGAGTTTATAGCCCTGGCCTTGCAGGAATTTTACTGCTGCGCTTTCAGCTTGTTTACCAAATTCTATATTTTTTCCAGGCATTTTAAAAAACTCTTCCGGTGGATAGCCGAAGGCCCGATTTTTCTTAAGATCAAACGGTGCCCGGCCGTAGGGTATCCTTTATGCTTATCAAAGCCATAATCCGGATAAACCTTATGGTATTTTTCCATAAGGGCGTCCCTATATACTTTAGCCAAGATGGAAGAGGCGGCAATGCTTAAAGATTTAGCATCCCCTTTCACGATACTCTGATAAGGAAGGCCTAACTTCATGCGCATATTGCCGTCAATAATAATGAATGCGCGCTTTAGCTCTGCGGGGCCTAATTGCCTGGCTAACTTTAAGACTGCCTTTTGCATGGCTAAAATAGTAGCCTGCAGGATATTTATCCGGTCAATCTGGCGGTGGCCAACCGAAGCAATTGCGTACAAAGATTTATTTTTTATTTCAAAGAACGCATTTCGTCTTTTTGCCGGGCTTAATTTCTTTGAGTCGTCAATACGGTTATAAAAATTATAACCCTTTAATAACACCGCGGCAGCTACTACCGGCCCGGCTAATGGCCCCCTGCCTGCTTCGTCAACTCCGATCACTAAATCAAACCCGCGCTTTTTTAATTTTCTTTCGTATCGCAGCACTAATTT
>JAQUSM010000032.1 GCA_028715095.1 Candidatus Omnitrophota bacterium | reverse complement strand
ATGGCCTGTTCCTGCTTGCTTCCACGGTTTCAGGGGGGATGCCTTTTTTTGTGGAAATAGCCATATTCTTTGATGTATTTGTAAGCGTCTTGATTATGGGTCTTTTTGTTTACAGGATCAATAAACTTTTTACGCATATTGACGTGAATAAGCTTTCACGCCTAAAAGGATAAATTTTATGCAGATATTCTTGATTCTTGCGATACCGGTACTGCTTTCAATAAGCACTTTATTTATGAGAAGGCAGAGGTCTTTCGGAATAGTTAATTGCGCCGGGTATCTGGCAGTTTTGTGCTCCGGAGCCAGCCTGTTTAAAGGAATAATATCCACGGGCAGCTTCAGGGCGTTTCTCGGTTTTATCTATATAGATTTCTTAAGCGCGTTCTTTATTTTTGTTATTTCCGTTGTGGCTTTTGCTGTAGCGCTTTACTCCGTTGGCTACATCAGAAAAGACGTTGAGCAGGGGATAATATCCGAGAAAAAAGCCAGAGTTTATTATCTGCTTTTTAATCTATTCTGTTTTTCAATGTTTATGGTGCCGGCAGTGAATAATCTGGGGATGCTTTGGGTAGCCATAGAGATGACCACGCTTATCTCTGCCTTCCTTGTGGGATTTTACAACTCCAAAGAATCAGTTGAGGCTGCCTGGAAATATATTATTATTTGTTCGGTTGGGATAATCTTGGCGCTTTTAGGAACTATCCTTTTTTCATATGCATTCTCAATCTCCGGATTATGCAAGAGCCTGAATTGGTCGGATATTGTCCCTGTCGCGCATATACTGGATAAGGATGTTTTAAAGGTTGCTTTTATTTTTATTCTTGTCGGATACGGCACTAAGGCAGGGCTTGCCCCGATGCATACCTGGCTTCCCGATGCCCACAGCCAGGCAGTCGCTCCGATAAGCGCGCTGCTTTCCGGGGTGTTATTAAAGACATCTATCTATGCGATATTAAGGTTTGGGATGATTATCATCAAGAGTATGGGCTTTGCGTATTTCGCCCATTTAATGATTTTATTCGGGGTGATTTCCCTAATTATATCAAGCGGTTTTATCCTGGTTCAGAAAGATCTCAAACGCCTGCTTGCCTATAGCAGTATCGAGCATATCGGCATAATCTCCATCGGTTTTGGTTTAGGCGCGCCTTTAGCCGTTGCCGGAGCCCTGCTGCATGTTTTTAACCACGCGGTAACCAAGTCGCTCATGTTTTTTGGGGCAGGCAATATTGTCAGTGTTTACAAAAAACATAATATGAATGCGGTCAGAGGGGTGCTTAAGGCGATGCCATTTACCGGCATCCTGGTGCTTTTGGGGATGTTTGCGCTTACCGGATTCCCGCCATTTTCCATATTTATAAGCGAGATTATGATTATAATAGCTGCCTTTACTAATGGTTCATATGCGATAGCGGCTTTATTGTTGTTTTTTCTTTCGGTTATTTTCGGGGCCTTCATTTACCATTTTGGAAAAATGCTTTTTGGCAATCTTCCCAAGGGCATGGTAGTTTCGGGTGAGCCGTTAAGCGGGAAAATAGCGTTTTTATTTTTGTTTTTATTGGTTTGTATTTTAGGCATAGTATTGCCATTTATAAAAAAGGATCTGTTATGGATTGCACAGAGGTTATTACAGGGATAAAGAATATATTCCCGGGTTTTTATGCGCTTTCGGCTACGCAGGCTTATGCGGATGAAATACATATTAAACTAAGGCGGGAGATTTTTAAAGATACCTGCCTGGCGCTGCATAAAGTGTTTTCTTCTCCGGTAGCGGTGCTTTTTGCCTCTGACGAGCGAAAAGACGCGGCTAAATTCGTGGTTAATTGCGCGTTTGTGAATTTGAGAAGGGGCCAATGGGTTATTATCAGTACGGATATACCGCAGGATGCTCCTTATTTTGATTCTCTGGCAAGAAATATCCACTCCGTCAGCCTTTTTGAAAGGGAGGTCTGGGAGATGTTTGGCCTTGAGCCAAAAGGTAACCCTGATTTAAGGCGGCTAAGACTCCATGATGAAGTCTGTCCAAAGGGGAATTATCCGTTACGTAAAGATTTCCATAAGATTCAACCCGGAGATTTAGAGGATTATAAATTTTGCAGGGTAGAAGGTTTGGGTGTTTTTGAGGTTCCTGTCGGCCCGGTGCATGCCGGAATTATAGGGCCGGGTCATTTTCGTTTTAGCGTGGCAGGCGAACCGATCATCAATTTGGAAACTAGGTTTGGTTTTACCCACCGGGGGGTAGAGAAACTTTTTGAGGGCAGGTCCTGTTTTGACGCGCTGCAACTTGCTGAATGTGTATCAGGGGATGCCTGTTTTGCGCACAGCCTGGCGTTTTCGCAGGCAATAGAAAAAATTTCAGGGGTATCCATTTCAAAACAGGCTGCTTATCTCAGGGCCATTTTCTTAGAGCTTGAGCGCATGTATAATCATGTAAATGATATAGGCGGCATGGCAGTTGATGTAGGTTTTAGTTTTCCGTCCGCATATGCCTCAGTTATCAAAGAAGCGATCCTGCAGTTAAATGATAAGCTTACCGCAAGCAGGTATCTTAAACAGGTTAATACAGTAGGGGGGGTCTTGAAGGGTTTGGATGGGGCTAAGAAGAATATGCTCCGCACTTCTTTTAAAAGTATAAAGCGTGATTTTGATGAATTGATTAATATATTGTATTCCAGTGTTTCTTTTATGGATAGGGTAGATACTACGGGCGCCCTGCGGCGTAAAACAGCCGAAGGCTTGGGCGTGGTCGGCTTGGTTGCGCGCTCATCAGGGGTTCCCGCTGATTTAAGAGAGTATTTCTCCGGGGTGTATAAAGAAGCAAGGTTTAAAATGGCTACAGAAGAATCCGGGGATGTATTGGCCAGATTGAAGGTAAGGGTTGCTGAATTCAAAGAATCAAGCCGTTTGGTTGAAGAATTTACGGGAAAGCTTCTAGAGAGCCAGGAGATTAATATTCATCCGGAGTTAAAAGGAGGCAGCGCATTAGGCTATGCGGAAGGATGGAGGGGCCCGGTTTTATACTGGCTTGAAACTGACGCGGAAGGCTTGATCCAAAGATGTAAAATAGTTGATTCCTCTTTTTTGAACTGGCAGGGGCTGTCTTACGCTGTCTTAGGCAATATCATCCCGGACTTTCCGCTTTGCAATAAAAGTTTTAATCTGTCATATTCAGGAGGGGACCTTTAAACTATGCTGCTAATGCTAAAGAATAGAATATTAAAAGGCCTGTTTTCCAGGCATATTGAACCGGACTTAACCGCAAAAATAGACCGGCTGGGCCTGCCTGCCGGACAGGCGGGCCTGGAATTGAAATCGTTGATTCAAAATAAATTCAGAAGGTCTTTACATATCCGCCATTTGGATTCGGGTTCTTGCGGCGCCTGCGAATCCGAAATAATCTCTGCGAACAACCCGATTTACGATTTACAGAGGTTTGGAGTAAATTTTACAGCTTCCCCGCGCCATGCCGATGCGCTTTTGGTTACCGGGCCGGTATCTAAGAATATGCTTATCGCACTAAAGAAGACTTATGACTCCATGCCCGAACCTAAGTTCGTGATTACCTGCGGAGACTGCGCCTTAGACGGCGGTCCATTTAAAGGTTCTTATTATATTGAAGGGGCGGTAAAGAACATACTTCCGGTAGCATTGCATATACCGGGTTGTCCGCCAAGCCCGCTGGCTATTATCCAGGCGCTGTTAATGTTATTGCGGGAAAAGGAGTAAACCCGATGAATAAATTTATAATTACAGCGTTAATGCTGATATGCAGCAATGTGTTTATGACATTTGCCTGGTACGGACATTTAAGAAATTATAGCGGCAAGCCGTGGGCCATCGCAGCCATAATAAGCTGGGGCGTTGCTTTATTTGAATACCTTCTGCAGGTTCCCGCAAACAGGATCGGCCATCAGGTAATGAATCTTGGGCAGCTTAAGATTCTGCAGGAGTTAATAACCTTATCAGTATTTGTGCCGTTTTGCGTATTTTATATGAAAGAAGGCTTAAAAAAAGATTATCTATGGGCGGCATTGTGTATCCTGGCCGCAGCTTTTTTTATGTTCCGCGGGCTATTAGTAAAGCCGTAATCCTTTCCTGTTAATCAAAAACAAACAATACAATTTTTATTGACAGCGCAGTAAAATATGCTAAACTTGTTATGAACAGGTGTTCATAACAATAAAGAGGTGTTTATGCGTCCGAAGAAGACCAGATGGGTAAAATGCGCTCCCCGGGAGCGGTGTTTTAAACCCCAATGTAAGCCTCTAAGCAAATGCGAAGGGGTTTATTTGTCCCTTGATGAGTTTGAAGCTGTGCGTTTAGCTTGCCTTGAAGGCTTGGAGCAGCTTGATGCGGCAAAGTTAATGAAGATTTCTCGGCCGACTTTCTCAAGGATTCTAACTTCGGCCCAGAGAAAGATAGCTGATGGTTTGGTTAATATTAAGGCAATCAGGATCGAAGGCGGATGCTGCAAGGTCGGTGGAAGGAACAGAAAATGAAAGAGTGGAGAAAGTTTCTTTATATAGCTGCGGCATTTTTGGTATGTTTCTATCTGCCGGTTGAAAACCTGCGATTCAGTAACGCCGTGTTTGAGGCGTTGGCTCTTGTGAAATGGTATGCGCGGGAACATGTACTTTTATGCCTTGTTCCGGCATTCTTTATCGCAGGAGCCATATCGGTATTCGTAAGTCAAGCATCGGTAATGAAATATTTTGGAGCTAAAGCGAATAAATTTCTTTCATACAGCGTAGCGTCAATTTCAGGAACAATTCTTGCTGTTTGTTCATGTACGGTTTTACCGCTTTTCTCTGGTATCTATAAAAGAGGCGCTGGCCTTGGGCCTGCGGTTGCTTTTCTTTATTCGGGGCCCGCCATTAATGTTTTAGCTATTATTCTTACGGCACGGATTCTTGGCTGGCAATTAGGGCTGGCAAGAGCCATAGGTGCTGTGATATTTAGCGTTGTTATCGGTTTATTGATGCATCTTATATTTTTGAAAGAAGAGAGGGCACGCCAGGCAAGCGGTGATTTTAACGTTGGAGAAGTAAAAGAAACCCGATCTCTTGGAAAGACAGTTCTCTATTTTGCTTCAATGGTTGCATTCCTTGTATTTGCTAACTGGGGAAAGCCGTTAGAGGGCGACCATGGTATCTGGTCAATGATTTATCAATATAAAGGGTGGATTGCCGGGTTCTCTCTTGTGAGCTTAGCTATAATGCTTTTCAAATGGTTCAAAAAGGATGAGCTAAAAGAATGGACTGGCGCGACATGGGGTTTTGCTTTACAGATTCTTCCGCTTCTTTTGGGTGGGGTACTTGTATCAGGATTCCTCTTGGGGAGAGTAGGCCATGAAGGAGTGATCCCATCGCGTTTTGTCGCTGCGCTTGTCGGAGGTAATTCTTTATGGGCAAATTTATTTTCTTCGATACTAGCGGCATTTATGTATTTTGCCACGCTTACCGAGGTACCCATATTGCAGGGGTTGATGAATTCAGGAATGGGCAAAGGGCCTGCCCTGGCGTTACTTTTGGCCGGACCGGCGTTAAGCTTGCCTAGTATACTTGTGTTGCGGAGTATTATGGGAACTAAAAAGACAGTTGTCTATGTGGTTTTGGTTGTTGTCATGGCAACTATAAGTGGTATGATTTTCGGAGCGATTGTTAAGTAAGATAGGAAAATTTGTATATGCATAAAGAAAACAATAAAGAAAGCCGATTGATTATATCAGCCGGACTTAATCTTGCCACCACTGCAGCGCAAATTATCGGTGGTATCTTTTCAGGAAGTCTTTCGCTGATTTCTGACGCACTGCATAATTTTAGCGATACAGTTGCTTTGGTTATTAGTCTTTTTGCTATACGGCTTGCTAAGCGCAAAAATACTGAAGCTCAAACCTTTGGTTATAAGCGCGCAGAGATTTTAGCGGCGCTTTTTAATGCTTGTGCATTGGTAGTAGTTTCCATATTTCTTTTTAAGGAGGCTATTGCCAGGTTTACTCATCCGCATGCGATAAACAGCGTATTGATGTTGGTTGCTGCTTCAGCCGGATTGATCGCGAACATTGTTTCTGTGTTTTTGCTCAAAGCGCATGCGCATGAAGATTTAAACATACGAGCCGCGTATGTGCATCTTTTTTCGGACTTTCTTTCTTCTATCGGGGTAATTATCGGGGCCTGTGCGATTTTATTTTCCAAGGCTTATTGGATTGATCCGGCTCTAACTATCCTTATAGGAATCTATGTACTTAAAGAAGGATACAAGATTATTGAAGAAAGTACCCATATTCTCATGCAGCATGTCCCAAAGGGAATAAATTTGAGGGAAATCCAGGCGCGGTTAGAAGGTATTGATGGGATAAAAGATATTCATCATGCGCATTTATGGGCAGTGACTGAACGAGACATCCATTTTGAAGCGCATATCAATGTGTCGCGCGATATGCCCGTGAGCCAAACCTGCCTTTTAGTAAAACAAGCCGAAGAAGCGCTTAAAGAGCATTTTGCTATTACGCATGTAACATTGCAGATAGAGCTTAATTCATGCAAAGGGGTTCCTCTGGTTAAGGTATAGGAAATGGAAAAAATAAAAAAGATTGTTAGGGATGGTTACGCAAAGGCAGTGAAGCAGGCTACTTCATGTTGTTCTTCGGGCTCTTGTTGCAGCGGCATAAGCCAGGCTAAAATTATGAGTAAGACGGTTGGTTATAGTGATGCCGAAATAAATGCCGTTCCTGAAGGCGCAAATCTAGGGTTTGGCTGCGGCAATCCTGTTGCGCTGGCGTCCTTAAAAGAAGGCGATGTTGTGCTTGATTTAGGAAGCGGGGCGGGGTTTGATGCATTTCTAGCGGCTAAAAGAGTCGGTAAAACAGGCCGTGTTATCGGTGTTGATATGACTCCGGAGATGATCGCTAAAGCGAAGGAAAATGCCAAGAAAGGTAAATACTGCAATGTGGAGTTTCGCTTAGGTGAAATTGAAAAGCTACCCGTTGAAGACAGCTCTATTGATGTGATTATTTCCAATTGCGTTATTAATCTTTCGCCTGATAAAGAGACGGTGTTTAATGAGGCGCATAGGGTATTAAAACCAAACGGCAGGCTAATGGTTTCAGATTTGGTGCTTGCTAAAGAGTTGCCGAGTGCCATTAAAAAGTCTGTTGAGGCTTATGTGGGTTGTCTTGCAGGAGCTATTAAGAAGGGCGAATACCTAGAACTTATAAATATGGCTGGTTTTAAAGATGTTAAGATAATAAGCGAATCGAGTTATCCGGTAGATGCTATGTTTGATACCCTTGAAGCCGCTCAAGATGCGGTAGTTAGCATAAAAGTATCAGCAATAAAAAGATAGATGGGTGCGTAGAATGAAAATAGAGATATTAGGCGCTGGCTGCCCGAAATGCAAACAACTTACTGCTAATGCAGAAGCCGCAGCAAAAGAGCTTGGTATAACCGTTGAGATTTCCAAAGTGACTGATATCGGCAAAATCACCGAATATGGCGTGATGATGACGCCTGCGCTTGCGATTGACGGAACAGTGGTTTCAGCGGGAAAGGTTTTAAGTAAAGATGAGATTAAAAAGATTCTTACGAAATAGGGGAGGATAAATTGAAGAAGATATTATTTGTAATTTTGGCGGCTGTTGCGGTAATTAGCGCAAGTTTTTCAGCTTTTGCCGGAGAGAATAAATCGTCGGGCAAAGTCATCGCCTATTATTTCCACGGGACATTCCGTTGTCCGACTTGCTATAAGCTCGAACAATATTCAAAGGAAGTTATAGAAACTAACTTTAAAGATGCGCTCGCATCCGGAAAGCTAGAGTTTAAAGTAGCTAACATAGAAGACAAAGGCAATGAGCATTATGGGAGAGATTACCAACTATATACTAAATCGCTTATTTTGTCATTGGTCAAGGATGGTAAAGAAATAAAATGGATAAATCTCGATAAGATTTGGGAGTATGTTGGCAATAAAGAGAGATTTATTGATTATGTAAAGAGCGGGATTGCTGATTTTTTAAAGGATATTAAATGACAGGGATATTTATAGGTTTTGTTTCGGCGTTGTGGTTGGGGATTTTAACATCCATCAGCCCGTGTCCTTTGGCCAGCAACGTAGCTGCCATTTCGTTTCTTTCTAAGAAGATAACTCATCCGTTTTTTGTATTCATCTCAGGGTTGGCATATACGCTGGGGCGGATGGTTTCGTATGCTGTGCTGGGATGGATCATTATTAGTTCATTCTTGAGCGTTCCCCAGGTTGCTCAGTTGTTACAGAAATATATGTGTAAAGCCCTTGGCCCGCTTTTAATTATTACCGGGTTTGTATTACTGGATATAATTACTTTTCGTTTGCCCGGGCTGGCGCTTTCGCAAAAACATTATAATAAGCTGGTTGCTTCCGGTGTCCCGGGTGCGTTCTTGCTTGGTTCTACTTTTGCCCTGGCGTTTTGTCCGATTTCGGCGGCTTTATTTTTTGGCAGCCTTATCCCTTTAGCGATTAATAGCAAAAGCGGCATTCTCCTGCCGTTTATTTATGGAATCGGCACGGGGCTGCCGGTTTTTATATTTGCTGTTGCCATTGCTTTAGGGGTTAGTTCATTGAGCCTATGGTTTCATAAAATCAGGCGGATTGAATATTATACGCGCAAGATTACCGGAATTATATTTATTGCTGCGGGCCTGTACTATATAGGAATATATATATTGAAATTATTTTAAGTCAAGAAGGCTATTTGGAGAGGATGATAGTTAATGAGGAAAGATGTTGTTAAGAAGCTTTCGTTCTTAGACAGGTTTCTTACGCTATGGATATTTTTGGCTATGGCAATAGGGGTTTTGTCAGGCTATCTTTGCCCCCGGATCGCCGGATTCTGGAATAAGTTTCAGGCCGGTTCAACCAATATTCCGATTGCTGTCGGGTTGATCCTGATGATGTATCCGCCTTTGGCTAAAGTTAAGTATGAGGAACTTGGGGATATTTTCCGCAACCTCAAGGTTTTAACTCTTTCATTAATACAGAATTGGATAATCGGGCCGGTTTTGATGTTTGTGTTGGCAATAGTCTTTCTGCGCAATTATCCGGAATACATGACAGGCCTCATTATGATAGGCCTTGCCCGTTGCATCGCCATGGTTATAGTCTGGAATGAATTGGCAGGAGGGGATACTGAATATTGCGCAGGATTGGTTGCGTTTAACTCCATATTCCAGGTGTTATTTT
>JAQUSM010000172.1 GCA_028715095.1 Candidatus Omnitrophota bacterium | reverse complement strand
AGGAGGTTATCGAGAATATCGATATCGGCGGTCCGTCTATGCTGCGTTCAGCGGCAAAAAACCATCAGTCTGTGGCGGTGCTTTGCAGCCCGGATCGTTACCCCCAGGTAATTTCTGAATTAGAAAAGAATAACGGCGCCTTACCTGAAGGCCTGATGCGCCAGTTAGGCATTGAAGCGTACCGGCATACCAGCAGGTATGATGCCGCAATATATAATTACCTGAGCGGTTATTTTAAAATTGGTAAAGGCAGGGAAGCTTTCCCCGATGAACTGGATTTGTCTTTTGAAAAGATACAAGGTTTACGTTACGGCGAGAATCCCCATCAGCAGGCAGCGTTTTATAAAGAAAAAGGCAAGGCAAAAGGATTAATCAATGCGCGGCAGCTTCAGGGCAAAGAACTTTCATTTAATAACATCTTAGATTTAAATTCCGCTTTTGAATTAGTAAAGGAGTTCAATAATCCGGCGGCGGTTATCGTCAAGCACAATAATCCCTGCGGGGTTGCCGAAGATGAGTCTTTGGATAAGGCTTATTTAAATGCCTGGAAATGCGATAAGCTTTCGGCTTTCGGCGGAATTGTGGCATTAAACAGAAAAATGGATTTAGCTACTGCCAGGATCCTGCTTGAGAGCGGATTTCTTGAATGCATTATAGCTCCTGCTTATGATAAAGAAGCCCTGGCCTTATTTAAGGACAAGAAAAACCTGCGTTTGCTGGAACTAGATGATTTAAGTATAGTCGATGAGGATGAGTTTAAGCGCATTAGCGGGGGCATGCTTTTACAGGACAAAGATTTACTTACTCTTGATGTAAATAAGCTTAAAGTGGTTACTAAGAAGAAACCAACCAAAGCTCAAATGGAAAGTTTAATTTTTGCCTGGAAGGTAGCCAAACATGTTAAATCCAACGCTATTATTTTTACTAAAGGCACAAAGACCGTGGGTATCGGAGCAGGGCAGATGTCCCGCGTAGATTCGGTGATGATCGCCAAAAAGAAATCGGCTAAACTTAGCAAGGGATCCTGTCTGGCTTCAGACGCTTTTTTCCCAAAAGAGGATGCTATCTCCTGGGCGCATAAAGCAGGTGTACTGGCGATAATCCAGCCGGGTGGCTCTATTGCCGACCAGAAGATCATTGAAGCTTGTGATAGATATAAGATTGCCATGGTTACCACGGGCATAAGACATTTCAGGCATTAATGGATGGATACCGGACAGCTGTTAAATACCTGGAATCTTTTGTCAATTACGAGAAACTGAATCGCTACTCATATAAGAAATCATTAGGCCTCCAAAGAATAAAAAGTTTTTTGCAATTTATCGGTAATCCCCAGAAAGAACTTAAAACCATCCATATCGCAGGCTCTAAAGGCAAGGGTTCTACTTGCGCTTTTGCCGCTTATATATTAAGACAGGCAGGTTTTTCCGTTGGTTTATATACCTCTCCGCATTTATCTGATTTTAGGGAACGCATCCGCATTCTTAGGCCAGGCCGAGTGGTTCCGCAGATGCCATTCGAAGGGGCCATATCAAAGAAATCTCTTATAGGCCTGGTTAAGTTTTTAAAACCGGCGATAGAGCGATTCGAGAAATCTACCGTATATAATCGTCATTGCCGTTGCGGCAGGCTTTCGTTTTTCGAGGTTTATACTGTGTTGGCATTTTTGTATTTTAAGGAGAAAAAGGTGGATTTTGTTGTGATGGAGACCGGTATGGGAGGCAGGCTTGATGCGACTAATGTTGCCGAAAGCCTGGTTTGCGCTATAACTCCAATAAGCTATGAACATACCTGTTATCTGGGGAAAAGATTAACCCAGATTGCCGGTGAAAAAGCGGGGATTATTAAACAAAAATCCCTGGTTATTTCTTCCATGCAGGAAAAGGAAGCTGCGCGGGTTATTCAAAATACGGCCGCTAATTTACAAGCAAAGCTCTTTAGAGTAGGCAAAGAGATACAATATTCTGCTAAGGGCGGGTACTTTTCAATAAAAGGGGTAAATAATAATTATGCTAATTTGAAGATTAACCTTTTAGGGGCTCATCAATTAGCTAACGCCGCTCTTTCCGTGGGCATAGTTGAGGCCCTGGGTGTTTACGGTTTTAAAATCACTGTTGATTGCATAAGGAAGGGCCTTTATAATACTCTTTGGCCCGGCCGGCTGGAGGTGCTTTGCCGCAAACCCTGCATTGTAGTTGACGGCGCGCAGAATGCCGCATCCGCGGCTGTTTTAAAATCAGCAGTCAAGAATATTTTTAAATACCGGAAACTTATATTAGTGCTTGGGGTTTCACAGGATAAGGATATCAAGGGGATAGTCGGCCAGCTTTTTGCTCTGGCGCATAAAATTATTTTAACCTGTGCCGATAGCCCGCGGGCAATTACCCCCGAGCGCCTGAAGCGGTATTTACCGGATAAAGAAAAAGAAGTCTTTGTAACTGCCGGAGTAAAAGAGGCAAAAATGCTTGCTTTAGAAATTGCAAGCTCTGCTGATTTAATATTAGTTACCGGTTCATTATTCGTTGTGGGTGAATTTAGAGATGCTTACAGATAATTTCGACGATACAATTGCTGCGATTTCTACCGC
>JAQUSM010000031.1 GCA_028715095.1 Candidatus Omnitrophota bacterium | reverse complement strand
AGTACGCCATTTTGATAGGAGTGGTTGTTGCCGGACTTATCGCAATGCAGGTCTACCTGAAGAGAGGGTATCAGGGTAGCTTAAAGGAAAGTTCTGATAGCATGGGAAAGCAGTTTTCTCCGGGTTACACCACAGGGCATTATGAAACTAATAGTAGTACTAAATCCAGCGAGGTGCTTGCAAATAAAGTAACCGTATCCACTATCCCAACTGATGGCCAGACGAGCGATAAGACTGCAAGCGAATCAGTTGAGACTTCTGATAAAGAATTTTGGTGGAAGTAAGAGGAAAAGTGGATAAATATGGAGTTTTGTAAATGCTAACGAAAATATTATTATTTTCAGTGGTATTCGTCGGGGTTTTTTATCTTATTAGCCTGGCATATCCTTTTTTTGAGACGGCAATGGATCGCTGGCAAAGGAAGAGGATGGATAAAATAACCCCGAAACTGAACAGTATGTTTCTGGATATCGCCTTAAACAAGCTGCTGCTGATCGACGTGCTTTCGCCTTTGGTAAGCGGGTTATTGGGTTTTCTTATCACTTCTAATATTTTTGTCGCTGCAGCAGCAGCAGTTGCGGGGTTGGCCATTCCTATTTTGATCGTCAAACGGCTTGAGGCCATGCGCCGGCAGAAATTCGCCTCGCAACTTGTTGACGGATTAATGATTCTATCCAGTTCTCTTAAGGCGGGGTTAAGCCTCTTACAGGCATTTGAGGAATTGGCGCAGGAGATGCCTAACCCCATCAGCCAGGAGTTCGGCCTTGTTATACGCCAGATGCAGATGGGTGTTTCACTTGAAGAGGCGATGATCAAGCTTAAGATCCGCATGCGCCTGGATGAGCTGGATATGGTTATAACCGCGATGCTGGTAGCCAGGGAGACCGGCGGAGACCTTACTATGACATTTTCCAGGGTAATCTATACTATCCAGGAACGGAACAAGCTTATCGGCAGGGTCCAGGCTCTTTGCGTGCAGGCAAACATGCAAGGGATAATCATGTCGCTGCTGCCTATTTTATTCGGGGTATTCGTATATAAGGTAAATCCCGGTTTCTTTGATGTATTCATTAAAGATAATTTTGGAAGAGGCCTTATGGCTTACGCGGTTGTTTCAGAGATCCTCGGAATTATTTTTATTAAGAAATTGAGCAAGGTTGATATATAAAGGAGAATGTAATGACCTTAGCTATAGTGGTTTTACTTTTAAGTGCCTGCGTTTATCTTTTGCTTCTGCAGTTTGGCGCTAAAATATTCGGGCTGGAAAGAATGCGCCTGCCTGCACAGGTATTTGATAATGAGAAACTTGAACTTGAGCTGACCCAGGACAAATATACGGTAAAACCTGATAATACCTGGCTGCCGCTTACCGGCAGGTTTAAGGATTTTGAAAGGCGTATCCCTTTTTCAATAGAAGGAATTAGAAGGAGGCTGATCAAGGCCGGTTTGCCGATGGGGGTACTAGAGTTTTTGGCTTTTAAGGCATTATCGATTATTTTTGTTCCGGTGCTTTCCTTAATATTTTTTAGCAGCAATATGCCTAAAAATATGATTTTAATTATTTCTTTGGCCGTGGGTTTCTTCATTCCGGAGATGTGGTTGAATCATAACATAACCAAAAGGACACATAGTATACGGCGGGACCTGCCCAATATCATTGATTTATTGAATCTTTGCGTAAGCGGAGGCATGGATTTTATGTTAGCGATAAACCGCGTAGTTAAGGATTTAAAACCTTGTGACCTGACCCGGGAGTTAGGAGAGGTTTACCGTGAGACACAGGTTGGCAAGAGCAGGAAAGAGGCATTAAAAAATTTCGGCTGGCGCGTGGATATGCCTGAGGTGCATTCTTTTGTGCGTACGTTGATACAGGCTGACCGCATGGGAACGCCTATGTCCGAGGCATTGAATGTGCAGGCAGAGGAGATGAGGGTCAGGAGGTTCCAGCACGGCGAATCAATGGCATTAAAGGCTCCGATCAAGCTGCTTTTTCCTTTGTTTGCCTTCATTCTGCCGGTAGTAATGATTATAGTGGGAGGCCCGATAATCCTGCAATTTGTCCGGGGAGGGATTAACTTCGGGTTCTAAAGATGAGAAAAGATACGAAAGGGCAGAGCGTGATTGAATATTTTGTGGTCCTGGCCTTGTTGATGGCGCTGGCCGTATCCAGCGGGTTTATAGATACCGTGCGTAAATCATTTTATGATTATTTCAACAGGGGTATAACATATTTAAAATAAAGAGGGAGATAAGGGAATGTTAAGAATCCTTTACGACAGGCGCGCACAGAATTTCCTGGAATATACTATGCTGGTTATAGTTATTGTTACGGCTTTATTGGCGATGCGCCAATATATACAGCGTTCCATAAACGCGCGTTTAAAACAGATTCAGGTGGAATTAAATGAATCTAAGAGATAAAGAGCAAAAATGAAGAATATTGCCCAGACTACAATAGAATATGTGGTTATGTTTAGCCTGATCGTGGCAGCGCTTTTCGCTATGCAGGTGTACCTCAAGCGGGGGATTGCTGGCAGGATGAGGAGTTCAGCCGATGAATTAGGGGGAGGGGCTTTTTATTCTCCCGGGGCAATGCAGGATTCCGCCACTACGATAAATACTACAGTAAGCACACAAAGCAGTTCAAAAGTCACGGATGTCCCGGAAACCCCAGGCGTCCCGGATAGCACTGATTATAAACTAAGCATCATGGACACTACATTAAAAAGCAACCGTACGACTGACCGCGTAGAAGAAGTTTTGCCTTTTAGCGCAGAGCCGGCGAGGTGATAAGATGAGATGGGCAAGAGTTAATTTAAACAGGGCAGCCGGTTCTTTTATGGAGTATATGATAGTTTTTGGGATAATCTCCGCGGTGTTGTGGGGAATGAACATTTATGTAAAACGCGGCTTACAGGGAAAAGTTAAAGACCTGACGGATGTATTTATGGGAAAAGGGCAGGAGACGGATATTTCGCCTACTGCCGCAATTACCAGTAAGGCCGATAGTCTTTATGGCTCAACAGTCGATACACAATTATTCTTGGGCGGAGGTTCGCGCGTTTCAGGTTCGGAACAAATAGATTATGAAGCAAAAAGCACTGTAACTGATTGGGATGTTCCTGATGCTCCTGGTAATCTTGTTCCTGCTTCAGAAGGATATGTAAATCCCGGTCCGCCGGTTACTGAACAACCACCGGAGGAGGGATCATCTGAGGGGGCGAGCGGCGGATAAATAGGTTGATGGTGATTAAAATGATATGTGCGAATAAAAAAGGGCAGGCAGTAGCTGAAATGGCAATATTCGGTACCCTGATATTACTTGTTTTCGGGGTGTTGATTTCTTTTATACAACAGTTAAACGACCGGCAATATGTGCAGATGGAGGCTTTTCGCAGGGCATTGGAAAAAGCTAATTCCTACATCGGAAACGCTGATGACGGTGCAGGGGCCTCTGTGCAGTACACCCTTGTACAAAACAGGCATCAGGTAAATCTGTCTGGCGGTTACGGACAGGGAAGCAATGTTACTCAAACAGGCTCTGCCAATGTATACTGGGCAATTCCTAAATCTGCAAAAGGTTCTTCGGCAGACAGTTTGCTTGTATACAGGGTTAATGAAGATGAGGGGGTATTTAAATACAACGACTATATCAGGGGGCATGAAAGGATAGACCCAGAAACAGGTGAAGAGAGGCCGACGTATTGGGTATTGCAAACCGAAAATATGAATACTGAATCAGATACTCTTTTTAACGAGACAAATGTGAAAAGCGAAGATACTTATGCAATTACCAATCAAAAAACCTCCAAGCTTAAAGATGATATTGTTACTGCTGTGCCATATAAGATAGTAGAGAAAAGGACCGGTGATGATGATTATGAGAGTCCCCCGATAGAAGAGGGAATCTTGTATGAGGTGAAGCAGGGTGTGTATCTTGATTCAGACGGGCAGTATAAATATAGCCAGGAAAAAACAGGCAATGAGGTAACTCGGGGGAAGACATGGGTTACGCCTTTTTAGGGTTTAAGAAGCTCAAGAAGAATAAAATTGCGCAAAGCATGGTTGAAATAGCGTTTGTCTTCGCGGGAGTAATCCTTTTACTTGCTGCGATAATGCAAGTATGGTTCTGGGGCAATAAACAGATCGTACAGCGCCAGAAAAGTTATAATGCCGGCAGGGTAACCGCTGGAACATCTTCTGATGGTTATACTCTGCAGTGGCCGGTTCATAAGCCTGAAGAACTTACTGAAGGCATGGTTCTAAAAGGGGAATAGCTATGTTCACATATTTTCATGACCATAAATTTAAATACGAAAAAGGCCAGCTTGCCCCTGTGTATATAATAGTTCTGGTGATTGTGATTATTATGGCCATGTTTACAGTAAACTTATCCAAGGTAGCGATGATTAAAACGGATACTTCCAACGCTGCTGATGCCGGAGCCCTGGCAGCAGGGGCGACGATGGCAAATGCATTTAACAGCGTGGCTGTACAAAATAGTCTTATGGTAACTACTTATTGGTCAGCATATATGTCTATAGCCCTTTCATTCATATTTGCTTTTTATAAGCTGACAATGGCTTATATGTCTGCATCTCAGGCATTAATTGCCGGAACGTCAGCTGAAGCAACATCTTTTTGCCCCAGCTCTTGCGCTGCTGCAGCTGCATCTTTGCTTGCAACTGAATCTTCGCTAGCAGCATCGGTAATATTAGGAACGGTTAGTATAACTATTATTGCTATCGGAATTGCGATTACTGCTGCCAGTATTGCCCAGCACTATCTTTATCTTCGTATCAGGCGTATGGCAATAAAAGGCAGGAGCTCTGCTATAAAAAATGGCCACGGGTTTGTCTTTTCCAACAGCGGAATTGGCTCTAAGTTAAAAGCAGGAAGTGCTCCATCTGATGTTACTGATACTTTAAAAAAGAATGGCTACAGGGATTCTTACGTTGATTTCCTGGATGGCATAGGAGATAACGGGCATTATAACTATTCCTGGAAGGATAGCCAGAAGGATGTGCCTGGCAGGTCCCATTCCGTGGATTCAAATGTACAGACTAATAATGTAAATGATTTTATATTAAAAGTCGCGGTTCTCCCATCTTTGGCAGAGTCAGCGCTTTTGCTTGCTAGCGGATTATTGGTTGATTCTGCTTCTATTGAATTAGCCGAAGCTTCAGGGGTGTACGCCTTTGCGCAGGGGGAATTAGATGGCGCCTGTCCGCAGTCTATGTGTTGTCCTCCTACTCCTCCAACAGCTGTTTGTTGCGCTGCTTGCATAGATTTATCTGCCATGGCGCTGCTTGAATTACCTGCGGGTATAGCTGGGAATTCAGCAGCGATTGTTTCAGGGATAGGCGCGTTTGCTTTACTGGTTGGCGCACTGGCAGGATTGTTGCCTTTGCCGACGATTACCAGCAGCGGTGAATGGGACGATATTATGTT
Source organism: Candidatus Omnitrophota bacterium (assembly GCA_028715095.1). Taxonomy (GTDB): domain Bacteria; phylum Omnitrophota; class Gorgyraeia; order Gygaellales; family Profunditerraquicolaceae; genus UBA6249. The sequence continues at coordinate 3,913 of JAQUSM010000031.1, read as the reverse complement.
CTTTGATTGCTGGGTATCTGATATTGATCATGATCATTTGGTGCGGGTTGATACAAAACAGACTCATGAGGGAGCAGACCTTGGATTATGGAAAACCAGTTATCCGGATACTGCCAGTTACGCCAAGGTCGATTTCTCCGGAAGAGGCAGTATAGATCCGCCTAACCCAAGATATGGTTCTGACATCAAGGAAGTTGATAACAATTAGGGAGGATTTAAATGTTCTTGAAGTATAAGGCTGCATGTTTAAGCGGGTTTCTTATCTTAGTGATGTTTATATTAACCCATCCTTTATATTCTGCCTGGTGGGATAAGAGCGAGGTCCCTCTTCCGAGGGGAACGGAGGAGGTGTTCCAGGAGACAAGAAATATCTCCGGCACAGAGTTTGTATTAAAACATTATGCCAGCAGCCAGGATGCCAAAGAGATAAGCGATTTTTTCCGTTCAAAGCTTTCTGCTTTGGATTGGAAGGAAAAAGAATTATTAAAAGATATGGAGAAGATCCCTAATTTAAAGATTCCCGACTCCTTAAAAGATGCCATGGCCTTAAATTCTATTTTTGAAAAAGAGGGGGAAACTATTATCATAAATTTTCTTCCCAAGGAGGCAGTTCAGGATGGCAAAGTAAGATTTACTATCGCGCGCGGAAAGATAGAGGAAAAGAAAAAACCCGTCGCCCAAGATGATTTTATCCCCAGATTATCAGGGAAGCCGAAAATTGATATTGCCCCGGTTTATCCGGATGCCGCCTTAATTTCATTATCGGAGAATCCGGGTTTTATGCAGGCAACCTATTTTTCGAAAGATGAAATTGAAAAGGTGGGTGAATTTTATAAAGACAAGATGCTTAATTACGGTTGGTCACTCACAGAGGAGAAACCGCTTAAGAAGTTGACTTCGGGAGAGGTTGATTTGTCTAAGTTGTGCCCTGATTGTCCGAAAGATAAAAAGATACAGGAATCGGTTAAACCTGTTGATATGGTTTTGACAGAGCTTGATTTTTCCAATCAGGGGGGAGACCGTTGTATTATAGCCTTGACAGATGCCGGCCCGAAAGAGGCAGCCGAAGGCGTATTAAAGAACACAACTACTATTCTGGTGCAATATGAAAAAGCAGGAAAGTAAATCGCAGGTTTTTGCAGAATACGTTATCCTGATTGCCATAGTGGCGGCTGTCCTGATAGGGATGAGGATATACACGGAGAGGGCATTCCAGCAAAAATTCCGGGAGAGCGCGGATGTATTCGGCGAAGGTGAACAATACGCAAAAGGTATTACAGAAGCTACCTATAGTGATAATTCTGGAACTACTCCGCCGCCAATTACTCCTGCTAAAGATATCTGCCCCGGCCTTTTAAGTAAAATCGAAGCATTAGAGGGAGAAATAAAGGAGTTAAATGAACGTGCGGAGTCATTTGAGCAATCCGAGCTTAATTTGACTAATTCGGCAACAGAGATGGATGCACAAATTCCAATATTAAGAAAACAGGCCGTTCTCTTAAGAGCACAAGCGGATGGTTATGAGAATCAGGCTAATCAGAAAGACAGCCAGGCCCTGGCTAAAAGGAACGAGGCAGATGGTTTCAATGCTCAGGCAGTTACCAAGCAGGATGAACTGGATGCTTTAAAAAGAGCTAACCCAAGTTGCTATAGCGGCTGTGATTGTGTTACGGGAAGTGAGCCATCTTGTCAAACAATGAGTGAAATAGCCCAGTTAGAGAAAGAAATAAGTTCTTTGCGCAGCCAGGCAGCAGAAAAAAAAGTACAGGCGGATGATAAGCAGGCAGATATTGATCTCCAAAAGAAGAACTTCCCGGGTTGTTTTACAGGAGCACAATCCTGTCCTTATATGAGCGAATTGGTAGCTAAGTTAGAGGGAGAAATAAACCTTTTACGCGGTGACGAGGCGGCATTAAATGCGCAGGCGGATAGTAAGGGAAGTGAAGCTAATGCTAAGAAATCAACCATTCCGGGTTGTTATAGCGGCAGCGGCTGCATGACCACTTGCGTTCCGGACGGAGATACTTGTTGCTGTGTTCTTGAAGCTGCAGCCAGCCTGGAGCTTGAGATAGCAGATTTACGCAACAAGGCAGCTTTATCAAACGCGGATGCTGCGTTATTGGAAAATGAAGCAAGAAAATTACATGACAAAGCAGCTTCTTTGTATAAATCCGCGGATGACGCGGATAATGCAGCCAATGATTTAGAGAAGACACAGGTCCCCAGCTTAGAGGATCAGGCTAAGGAATTTCAAGAAAAAGCAGCTGAGGCTAGAAGCGCAGCCCAGAAGAAAGAAGCGCAGATAGAACAGTTTAAAAAAGATTATCCCAAGTGTTTTTAGTGTTTAAGGGAAGGGTGGTAGAGAGATGTATTTAAGTAAACCAAAAAGAGCGATATTCAGGTTTATTTCAGCCTCTCTGATATTTTTCTTTATTTTCTCCGTTATTTTTACAAAAGAATCGCTGGCTTATAGAAGCAGGGATGGTGGAGGAGATCTTGTTGAGTTTGATTTTGGCAAATGGGCAGCGGGCACTGCCATAGGATTGGTCTCTTCTGCTGTGGGTGGCGCTATTGCTTCTGGAATTGGAGGGGCTCTTTCTTCAAGTTCCACCTTTGGAACGGGTTTTATGGGTTCTATTTCGAGTCTAGGTAGCATTGATAGCTGGGGAACTAATCTTGTAAACAGTACTGCAGTAGGCCAAGTGCAGAATGCTATAGGTACGGCTGGCAGCTATTATGGCTGGAATCCAGGTACTACCATTCTCATAAGCTCAATAGCAGGAGGGGTTGTAGGTGGGGGATTAAGCCCGGGGCATTATGGCAATTCTTTTGGTAGTGGATTAGGAGTCGCCCAAACTGTTAATGGGGCAATAATTCCAGGATCAATAAGCGCTCTTGAGGGTATGGGCATAGGTCTTGTTGAAGGGAGCTTGGAAGGTGCTATACTTATGAATGCTGCTGATAAGAAAGGCCAGGTTAATCCTTTAGTAGGAGCTGCGGCTAACCTGGCAGGAAGTATTGTTACGGGCAGTTTGGCAGGAGGGCTTAGTTCTCCTGATGGCATATTTAGTTTTGAAAACATTGGAAACTTTGATTTTACCAAAGCAGCTCAAACTGCCATGAGTACCACATTAAGGAGCATCCCTTCAGCTGGGTTGAGTTTAGGTGTGCAAAGTATCACAAAAGACATGGATAAGCAGGATGCAGCTATGATAAAAAGTGCTTTTTCAGGCCTGTACTATGTGGTTAACGAGCCCACGAATTACGGGGTAAACAAAGTCATGTCTTCAATGTTTGCTAATCAACAGACAAATCAAGATATCAGTAGTTTGCAATCACAGCTCCAGAACTTACCATCATATCCTTCGGCTAAAGATTATGATCAGCTCCTCAAAAAAGCAAATATAAGAAATCTTGAGAAATAGTCAATAAATATATGTCCAATCTGGATAAATTAACCGCATATAATCTAGATTAATGTCCAATCTGGATAAAGAAAGAGAATTTACTAGGCTAAAAGTGGTTTATTGTGTTAAAATCTTGCCTCTAATACTATGGCAGCTAGATTCTATGGATCTGGCCTACTTCAAAATCTCCCTTCTTTAAAACTGCTCCTGCTATTTTTGGTGACTACAAGGTCATTTCTACCCCCCATACATATAGTATTATAATAAGAAAACGCTCTCTTTTTAGGCGGAATTTTACTTGACAAGCATAATAATTATAGATATACTTTGAACGTAAAGAGTTAAGTAGCGAAAGGGTAAACCTCGAGGAATCGGGGGGCACAAAGCCACGGGTCCAAAAGTTAATTCAAAGCAAGAAGTAAGGATAGCCGGGCTGCCGAATATCGATACAAAACAGGATATTTGACAACTCGGTTTTTTTATTTAATATCTTTTTAAAGAGTTTC
>JAQUSM010000171.1 GCA_028715095.1 Candidatus Omnitrophota bacterium | reverse complement strand
GTTGGGCCGCGGGCAATGCCCAGGCAGAGAGCAAAGTTATCCAGACATTTATTACTGCCGGAGGGTTTCTGGATAATGTCCTTCCCCATGAAATGGCGCATATTATTTTCAGGGAGATGGTAGGGTTCAATAATCCGGCCATTCCTCTTTGGCTTGAAGAGGGGGTTGCTACTTTTCAGGAAAAGAAGTTTTCTTTTAATAAAAAAGATTTAGCTGCCAGGATTAGCCGGGGCGATTTCTTAAATCTGGATGATTTGAGTAAGCTTAATGTCGCAAGCTTAACCGAAACAGATAAGGCAGAGTTATTTTACACAGAATCATTTAGCCTGGTGGATTATTTAATTGAATCATCAGGAAAAGACAGGTTTGTACTTTTTTGCCAGAACCTGAGGGATTATAAAGATTTATCCAGGGCGCTGGCGCTGGCGTATTCTTTTAATGGTTTGGCGGATTTTGAGAATTCCTGGAAAAAATATATTCTAAGATGAAAGAATATTATCATTTTATAGGGATCGGCGGTATAGGGATGAGCGGGATAGCCCATCTATTGCTTAAGGCAGGTTTTTCAGTCAGCGGTTCGGACTTAAAAGAGAACCGGGTTACTGATGAGCTTAAAAGGCTGGGAGCCAGGATATATACCGGACACAATGCCCGAAATATAGAAGGCCAAAGCGCGGTAGTTTATTCTTCGGCGATAAAAGAGGATAATCCCGAGATGCGCCAAGCCAAGAGTTCAGGTATCCCTTTGCTTAAGAGAGCGCAGGTCCTGGCATTGCTTATGCGGAAGAAGACCGCTATAACTGTCGCCGGCAGCCATGGTAAGACTACTACCACTTCATTGATTTCTTATATGCTGCTTGAGGCAGGACTTTGCCCTACCGTAGCTATAGGCGGCATACTAAAGAACATTGATACTAATGCCTGCCTGGGCAGCGGCGAGTTCTTTGTGGCCGAAGCTGATGAATCAGACGGCTCATTCTTGTATTATCAACCAAAATACTCTATCATTACCAACATTGATTATGAGCACATGGATTATTACCAGAATTTTGAGAATGAGTTAAACGCTTTTAGGAGCTTCCTAAGGCAGACACATCCGGAAGGCTGCATTTTCGCCTGTTCGGATGATCCAAATCTTAAAAAGTTGTTTTCGGATTATAAGGGGAAAGTAGTTTTTTTCGGATTGGATGAACCTGCAGACATATATGCTAAGAATATTCAGCTTAACGGTCTTGCTTCAGATTTTGATTGTTTTTTTAAAGATAAATTTATCTGCCGTTTCCATCTGGCTTTGGGCGGAAGGCACAATATCTCTAATGCCCTGGCGGTTATCGGCCTGGGGTTGGAGCTGGGGATTGATTTAGCCCATATCCGCAGCTCCTTAGAAGGATATAAGGGGGCCGGCAGGAGGCTTGAGATTAAATTCAAAAGCGATAAATACCTTGTTTTGGATGATTACGCGCATCATCCTTCGGAAATAAAAGCTACTTTAACAGCGGTAGCTAATTTGAAGGCCAGCCGTAGAATTGTTGTGTTTCAGCCCCACCGTTATAGCCGCACAAAGCTGCTTTTAAATGAATTTGCCGTTTCTTTCGATCAGGCGGATTATTTGATTATCACGGATATTTATGCTGCCAGCGAGCAGCCGATAGACGGAATAAACTCCCGGGCCCTTTTAAGGAAGATAAAAGAATCACATCCGGATAAGCAGGCGGTATACCTGGCTAAAGAACAAATTACGGAGTTTCTCCCGGGTTTTATGCAGGAAGGGGATTTGGTGATTACTTTAGGGGCAGGTGATATTGTGAGGGTTGCGGATGCTTTGGCCGAGAAGCTTAAGTAAAAAAATAAAAACTAATGTCAAATTATCCGGCCTGACTAGCTTTAAAGTTGGAGGCGCGGCGAAATTTTTTTTTCAGGCAAAGTGCATTAAAGAATTGCAGGAAGTGTTAATTTTTACGAAACGGGCGGGAATCAAGGTTTTTATGTTGGGGGCAGGCAGTAATATTTTAGTCAGCGATTCAGGCTTAGATGGTTTAGTGGTTAAGTTAGGCGGAGATTTTTTAAAGCTGAAACACGAAAGAGGAGTATGCCTGGAAGCGGGCGGGGCTCTTGGACTGAATAAACTCATCTGGTATGCAAAAAATAAAGGTTTGTCCGGCCTGGAGTTTCTTTCGGGTATCCCCGGTACATTAGGAGGGGCCCTGGCAGGTAATGCCGGCGCCTGGGGTAAGTCAATAGGGGGACAGGTTAAAGAAGTGCGCGTTTTAGATTATTTTGGCAAGCCAAAGTTATTTGGCGAAAAGGAGCTGAAGTTTTCTTATCGAAAATCTAATTTGAATAAATATATTGTTATTTCCGCTAAGCTTAAATTGCGCAAGGCTGATGAGGCTGCCATTGGTTCAAAGATGAAAGGATATATTTTGCAGCGGAATAAAACTCAAGGCAATAACCTTCCCAGCGCAGGGTGTATTTTTAAAAACCCCGTAAGAAATACCGCCGGAAAGCTTATTGACGCCTGTGGTTTAAAGGGGCAGTCCAGGGGAGGAGCAGTTATCTCTAAGGTCCATGCTAATTTTATTTTAAACAAAGAGAGGGCTGCCAGCAAAGATATCCTGTTTCTT
>JAQUSM010000030.1 GCA_028715095.1 Candidatus Omnitrophota bacterium | reverse complement strand
ATCTTTATTCTTGTGCCTGAACAGGCCGCCGATTATAGGGATATCCCCTAAAACAGGCAGCTTGGTTATAGTTTCGGAGGTATCATTACGTATCAGGCCGCCGATAACCACTGTCTCGCCGTCTTTTATCCTTACTATTGATTTTGTGGAACGTTCCTCAGGGTCTTTAAACGTAGTGTTAAAAGTACTGGTAGAGGCATCCTTTACCTTTGGGTAAATGAACATAGTGATCTCCCCGGTGTCGGAATTAATCTGCGGAGTTACCCTGAGGGAGACGCCGGTTTCAACTCTTTCGGCGCTGGTGGTAGTTGTTGAAGCCGTGCCCTGGCCTTGAGTATCAGTGATTTGGCCGATAGCCTCATTAGTAGTAATCTTAATCTCCGCGGGCTCATTATTTAGAGTCATAATCCTCGGCCTGGCTAATATTTTAGTGTCGGATTGCGATTTCAGGAAGTCAAATTGGATCTGGTAAGGATTGCCGACAACAGTGCCATCATCGTCGATCGAACCGGGGTTGATATTTAAGGACCCGTCTCCGGTGTTAAAAAGCTTGGTCCAACCGGCATAGGGGAACCCCATGCTTGCGGCAGCGCCAAATATATATGCCGTCAGGGGCGTCTGGCCATATTTTACCCCCAGTTTATCTATCGCATTTTTGCTTACATCAAGCATTTCCACTTCAAGCATAATCTGGGGAATTTCAATATCAAGAGCGGTAACTACCTGAGTGATAACCTTCATCCGGGCAGAGGTATCCGTGACAATCAAGCTGTTGGTGCGGTAATCCTCGATTAATGAACCGTTCGAAGAAAGGAGCTTCTTTACGGCATAAGTGATACCGGATTCGTCTTCTACCTTCCATTTACCGGTTGAAGAATCTCCCGAAGAACTTGAAGAACTCGAAGAAGATCCGGATGAAGAACCGGAAGAAGAGCTGGTGACTATATTCTTTGATTCCTCATCCTTCAGGGAAGAAGATGATACGCTGGCATGTTTTAAATAAAACACCTTGGTGATTGTTTCAATCTCAATCTTTCCCAGGTCCTTAACCACAAAAATATTAGCTTTACTGTCCAGTTCATAAGAAAGGTTATTCGCGCTGAAGATTTTATCCATTGCCTGGCTCAAAGGCACCTTATCCAGGTAAAGGGTCACTTTCCTGTCAGCCACGCCCTCGGAAGCGATAAAATTCATCCCTGACTGCATGGAAAAAATCTTAAGTATGTCTTTTATACCGGCATCCTGAAAATCCATAGAGATGATCGGTTCGGATTCCGCGGGAGGCTGCTGCGTCTGCGCATTTAAATGCGGGATAAAAAATACACAGACCATTGAAAAAATAAAAGCTAAAGTCAAAAAAGTTTTTTTCATTATTCCTCCTTATTCCCTTTTATCTTACGTAAAGACGATTCGTTCCCCGGGGCAGCCAGATTGGCCGTCCTTCCTCCAATACTTAAAGTAATCCCTTTTTTCTCTATCTTTACTATTTCAGCCCCGTTTATAGCATCCCCTACTCCTAATATTTTATTATTAATGATTACTTGAGAAGTTTTACTCCCCAGAATTACTCCCTGAACTTTAAATTGCCCCAAATCTATGGTTTGTTTATCCGGATTTTCATTCTCCACAGGTTCCCGGGAGGCCTCCGCCTCTTTCTCCCTTTTCTCTTTTTCTATGGCTGATTGCAAAAGGTCGCCGAATGGATCGCGCAGGTCCCCGGAGGTATACTCGATCACAGGGCGCGAAATTACCCCATCGACATTGCTATCCGCAAAAACCATACGCGCAAAACCCGCCAGTAATACTAAAATAAGCCATAAAAATATATCCGCTCTTCTCATATTATATACAAGTGATTGTGCTTATCTTCAAACTGATATCCAGGCCCGCCTCTTCATTCTTGTTCAACTGGGTACTTGTAGGCGTAGAGATGTTCACGTCTTCCACAATAAACAAATCCTTGTAATTCTCAACCTTGCTGATAAACTGCCCCAGGGCATGGTAGCTTTCAACCCTGACCACAATAAAAAACGAATCTTTTATATACTCCGGATATTTCTGTTCCGTGCCCGGCTTAACCGAAACTATTTTGACTTTGGTGCCTTTTGAAATATCAGTCATCGCGTCAATAACCGAACCCAGGTCCCTTCTGTTAAAAGTACGCCTATACGTGTCGATCCTCTTCTCTTGCCGGATTAAGCTATCTATTACCTGGCTCTTTTTTATCTCTTCATTCTTATTTTCCTCTAAAGTAGCAAGCTGCTGGTTTTGCATGTTGAACAGGAAAAGAGCCACGATTATCGCCAGTAATATTGCTCCAGCATTTACAATCTTGTCTTTATTCTTGCTGAAGAAGTCCATCGTTATCATTTTTCTTTTTCTCCGGAAAATTTCTGCAAGCGATATTAAAAACCGCCACGCTCTTATCCAAAAATGCCTTACGGTCTACGGAAGTGATGGTTATCTCTTTAAAGTTGCTGGTAAAAAACTTATTTGCCTTAAGGTTGCCTAATAATGTGCTTACGGCCTCAAACTCCTTATCACTGTCGCCAAGATAAGCCTCACCTTCAAGGATAACCTCCGGCCGGCCGTCTTCCTTACGCGTAGAAACAAACTTGGTAAGCCAAACCCCTTCAGGCAGGACCTTGGGCATGATATCCAGGAAGTAAGTGGCATAAAGCTGGTCTTTTATCAAACTATCCAGGTTAGCCAGCTTCTTTTTGAGATTCTTGTCCCGGGCCTCTAAAACAATGGAGTCTTCCCCTTCGGAAACAGAAGCAAGCTTTGGCCTCTTATCTCTTATGGCATTTAATTCTTCACGCACCGGCAAAGTCCTGTATATGCCGTAACCAAAGGTAAGCACGCATATTAAAACACTCAAGGCAATCACCTTGAAATCTACCTTTACCCCTTCCATAAAGGCAAGGATATCTTCTTTGCTTTTAACACTCTCAGACCTTACCCGGCTGCCAAAAAGGTTGATTTTTACTTTTAAAGGCAGGTCCTTGCAAAGGACAACCCCGAGGCTTTTGGCAAGGACTGAAGAATACTTAACCCCTTTGCCCAAAACTTTGCTGGTATCAATAAATTTCGCTGAAATACCGGAACTGGCGAAAAAGCTCTTCAGGTCCTCGTGCATATCCTTTCCGGAAAGCACATTAATGATTTTAATCCCCTTATCCGGAAATTTACGGCGGTAATAGTCCTGGGAAACGCGTATTTCGCTCTTTAACTTATCATACTTCTTCATCCTGTCGTTATCAGCGGCAGCATCCAAATCATTGACCCCGGAGCTAAGCACTATATCGCGGCTGAAAAAAGGAAAGCCGTTTTCAGAAACCATGAAATTTATTTCATCGCTGTTATCCAAATCAAAACAAAGACTGGCAATAACCCCGTTTTCCTTTGCTCCGCATAATTTCAGGAAACGCAAAAGACTGAAAGCTGAATATTCAATGACATTAATCTTGATATTCAGCTGCCTGGATATGGATATATACTTTTCCAGTATTTCCTTCTTTATTCCGACAAACAATACGGTATTCAGCTTGGTCTTGTTGTCAGACTCTACCTGGAAACTAAAGGCTAAATCCTCCAGTTTGAAAGGGATATATTTCTTAGCCTCAAAATTAATCGCGCCTTGCATCTCATTAGAGGGCAGCTTGGGAATCTCAAAAGTACGGATAATAAGGTCCTGGCCGGATATGCAGATGGCCCCATGGTTGACATCTATGTGATTGGTACGCAAGGCATCCTTGACCAAAGCGGTTATCTTTACGTCCGTGGGCACTTTCTCTTCAAAATTGCCGGAAAACAAGCCTCCCTCAGAGATAACCGCGCTATTGACCAGCTTTTTGTTGTTCAGCTCTGCCAGGCCGATGGAATCAGTACCAAAATATATACCTAAAGAGTTCATACCTGTTCTCCTGAAGTATTGGTTCGTTTCTTGCTCCTTAACCAGCTATCGATATCGCGGCGGTCAAACCTCCAAACTCCACCTACCTTGATTCCAGAGATCTTGCCCTGGTTAAGCCAGTTATAGATAGTCTGCTTCTTTAATTTGAGGTATTCCGCTAATTCATCAATATCTATCAGTCTTGACATAGTTTTACTTGTTTTACCCTTAAATTACTGTGGATTTAATTAAAACATAATGGATATCTTTTGTCAAGTGTTTTTTTATATAAACTTACTTAGACTTACTTATGGAGGATATTGCCGTCGGGTAACAATTTACTCTCTTTATTGTTTAATATAACAAACTTACTTAATGTTACTTATATTGACAGAAGTTCATACAGGATGCAGGAAGGATAGGATGATACGGTGGTTTCTAAAAATTATGGGTTAGTATATGTGAAGACAGCTGTGGAATTGATGCAAAAGGTAGAGCCGCTCGGAGGAGAACAAAGAGCGGAATTACAGGTTGAACCGGATGGACAGAAAATAATACGAAACTGCCGGCCCACTATTGAAGAGGGGAAATTGGGGTCGGAAACTACACAACCAGCAGGATTAGGGCAGGAATTAGCCGGGGAATAGGTCCAGACATTGTTTCTGAGCATTTCTAACGCATAAACCATACCAGCCCTGGCAACATACTGACCCTGAATCCGGCTTATCTGATGGTGGCTTAAACGAGATTGGCTAAGTATAATTCTTAATATAACAGTACACAGGATAGCAACTAAGATTATAGTTACCAGGACAATAAAAAGAAGCACCCCTTTTCTTCTAAGATCAGGCATCTTTCCTTAAAGAAATGCGGTAATCATTGTTGATTTTAACTAAGATAACGTGTCCTTCACGGGCAAGCCAGCCTAAGCTCATCAATACATAATCAGGGTTACGTTCAATCTCCTTGACTAAAACAGAAAAATTGACCTCCCCGTGCTGATCCAGGTAATGCCATATTTCGCCTGCAACAATACCGATTTCAATTATCATTTTTTCCTCCTCCATTTGCTACCGGCTGGTAGGTTATAGATGTATTTTATAAATAAACCAGGATAAGTCAACTACTTTATTTGATATTCGCTTTAATCCCTTCGATTCTCTCCTGGGCGAACTTCGATTCTTCAGTTTTATTCCGGGCGATTTTCCCGTATATATCTAAAGCTCTCCTAAAATCATCCTTGTCTTCGTAAAGCTTGGCGGCGCGTAAAAGCGCGCGGGCTGACAACTGCGCATTATCGCTATAGGTTTCGGCTATTTTAAGATAAGTTTCGATTGCCGGATCCAGTTCATTCTTAGCCTCATATACCTCGGCTAAACTAAACTGGATATCTCCGGCATCCTTAATCTCAATCAGCTCCAAAGCCTTTTGATAAAACAGCTTCGCCTGATCATAATCCTGCAGCTTGTAGTAACATTTAGCTATCCTGGGGAAAAGCAGGCTGCCTAAATCAGGAGAAACTTTGATAACCTGCTTGTATTGGTTAATTGCCTCTTCGGTTCTTCCCTCCTGGGCATAAATGTCCGCTATGGCCAAAGCAGCTTCATTCTTTGATTCTCCTTCTTTAAAGTCAGCCGCCATTTTAAAATTATCAACTGCCTGATCAAGCTTGTTTTCATCCCTAAAAACTAAACCTAAAGCATATAAGGCATCCCCGGCTAAGCTGTTGTCCGGGTATTCTTTCGCCAAAGAGCTAAAATACCTGGCGGCGAGGCTTAAATCATTCAGGCGGTAATAATACTGCCCCAGCCACCACATAATCTCCGGGGTAATCTTTGAATCAGGGTATTTAGCGCGCAAGAGCTTGAACTGGCCGAGGGCCTCTTTCTCCCTACCTAGCTTGTAATAACAATCGGCAATTTCATATTCGGCTTTCTGCATTAATTCGCTTTCCTTGGAATATTGCCTGGAGATATCCTTGAAAATATTGAGCGCTTCATCGGTTTTCCCTGAATTAAGAAGGCCCAACCCCAGCATAAAAATGGCCTGTCCGGAGAGCCGGCTATCCTTAAACTCATCCCTGAACCTGTTTAGAACTTCAGAGCTCAAAGCGTAATCTTTCTTTTGAAAATAAGCAGCTCCCAAAGAATAGGCCGCTTCTTCCAGGAATTTTGACTGCGGATAATTTTTTGGCAGAAGTTTAAATGAAGCAATCGCAGAGGAGTAATCCAATCTTTTAAGCTGCGAAAGCCCGGCCTGGTATAACGCGTAATCAGCAAAAGATGAATCGGGGAATTGTTTTAAGATCCTGGCGTATATCTCTTCAGCTTTCAGGTAATCTCCCGTATCCTGATAAGCATCAGCTATCTGGCAAAGCGCGTTAACCTTCGTATCCGGGTCAATACTTTCTCCGGCTATATCTTCAAACAGGGCTATCCCGGGTTTAACCGCTCCTTCTTTTATATACGCCCTGCCTAAATTATAACGTAACTTGGCAAGCAATTCAGTTGAGCCGTTAATTTGCTTTCCTGTTTTAGCTATATCCTTAAGCCCTTCTTCATATGCCTTGACCGCCTGGGCATACTCGGCTAAATTATAAAACGCATCCGCCTTACCTATATATGCCTGAAGGCGTATCAAAGGATCCTCACTGGCATCAATAAGCTGTTGATACAGTTTCTTTGCTTCATAAACCCGGTTGGACTGCGACATTAATACTGCCTGCCCCAGGATAAGGATATCCAGGCTCTTGCGGTCCAGGGTATCCTTTCTAATATCAGCAAAAACCTCTTCAGCTTCATCATATTTCCTGAGCTTAAGATAAGACCAGGCCAGGCCCAATCTTGCCAAAGCCCTGGCTAATTCATCCTTAAAGGCCTGCGCTGATTTAAGGTAGTCCCTGGCGGAATCATTAAAATTATCCATATAATACTCGGACTCTGCCAGATAAAAATACAGATACGGCAGGCGGAGTGTATCGTTTGCATAAAGCTTAAGCACAGATTTAACCTTGTCCTTTAATTCAGAGTACTCTTTAAGATTATATAAACACTCAATCAATTTAAAAGCGGCATCCTTGCTCTGAGGTTCGTTAGGGAACTTATCCAGCAGTTTCTTTAAGCTCTCCAAAGCCTGGCTGTATTTACCCAGGTACGAAAATGACCACCCCAATGAATAATACGCCAAGGGGGCATAGGATGAAGACGGGAAATCATTGATCAACTTCTGATAAAAGACAACGGCTTTATCAAAGTTATTGGCTTTAAAATGCAGCTCCGCCAGCCAAAAATAAATAGCATCCTTAAGACTGGCGGCTTTAGGCTCAACCAGTAATGCCTCAAGAGTAGTCAATGCCTCCATATAACGGCCCAGATTAAAATAACTCTGCCCTGCCAAAAGGCGGGCTTCTCCTGCCTTTGCAGAATCCGGGAAATCCTTGCCGAACTTATCCAGCATGCCCAGGGCAACTTCATAAAAACCATCTTCATAGGCTTTCTTGGCCATAAAAAGCAGCTCTGTTTCCTTAGGGCTTTCCTGGGCAAAAGCAAAAGACGTTAGAAATAAGGTTAAGATTAACGCGCAGGTTATCGCTTTTTTCATTTTCCTCTCAAAGCTTCCTTAAGGAACTTGCCGGTAAAAGATTTATCTATTTTAACCAGTTCTTCCGGGCTGCAGGAGCCAAGAAGCTGTCCCCCTTTATCCCCGCCTTCCGGCCCCAGGTCAATAATAAAATCAGCGCATTTGATTACATCTAAATTATGCTCAACTACCACAACAGTATTGTGCCGCTCAACTAACTTCTGCAGCACGGATATCAACCTGGATACGTCGGCAAAATGCAGGCCGGTAGTCGGCTCATCCAGAAGATAAAGGGTCCTGCCGGTTGAGCGCTTGCATAATTCCGAAGAAAGCTTAATCCTCTGCGCCTCCCCTCCGGAAAGAGTAGTAGCACTCTGGCCCAACTGGATATAACCTAATCCGACATTATTTAAATATTCAAAGGTGTTTCTTATCCTCGGGATATTGTTGAATAATTCCAGGCCCTCCTCAACGGTCATCTCCAGGACATCGGCTATAGACCTGCCCTTGTATTTCACATCTAAAGTCGCGTTATTGAACCTTAATCCCCTGCACAACTCGCACTTTACATAAACATCGGGAAGAAAGTGCATCTCAATCTTTTTTATCCCGTCGCCGCCGCAGGCTTCGCAGCGGCCGCCTTTAACATTAAATGAAAATCTCCCCGGCTTATAACCCCTTTGGCGCGCCTCCGGGAGCTGGGCGAATAAATCCCTTATATGCGTAAACACGCCGGTGTAAGTTGCCGGATTTGACCGAGGCGTCCTGCCGATCGGCTGCTGGTCAACAACAATTACCTGGTCAACCTCCTGGGTGCCGTTGATAGATTTAAATGCCCCGGGCTTTACCCTGGATTTATATATCTTCTGAGCCAAAGCAGGATAAAGTATATCCGTAATCAAAGTAGATTTACCCGAACCAGATACGCCGGTTACGCAAATAAGTGTACCTAAAGGAAAGCGTAAATCGATATTCTTGAGATTATGTTCAGAGGCCCCTTTTATCTCAATACATTTCTTATCCCGCCAGGGCCGTCTATTTACAGGTGCCTGGATAGAAAGTTCCTTGCGGATATATTTTGCGGTTAGGGAATCCTGGCTTTTTAAAAGCTCCTCTTTATTACCGGAGAAAACAACCTTGCCTCCATGCCTGCCTGCCCCGGGGCCTAAATCCACGATATGATCCGCGCTTAAAATAGTAGACTCGTCATGTTCGACAACCACAAGAGTGTTGCCTAAATCCCGCAGGGCCTTTAAGGTAGCCAGCAGTTTTTCATTATCTCTCTGGTGTAAACCAATGCTGGGCTCATCCAAAACATATAAAACCCCCACCAGGCCGGAACCAACCTGCGTAGCCAGGCGTATTCTCTGCGCCTCCCCGCCGGATAAAGTCGCGCTCTTGCGGTCCAGAGTTAAATAATCCAGGCCGACATCAACGCAAAACTTCAATTTCCGGGTTATTTCTTTTAATGCCTGGTAGCTGACTAATTTCTCTTTCTGCGTTAACTTCACCCCGGAAAAGAAATCTATCGCTTCTTTTATGGACATGAGGGTTATCTCCCGGATATTCTTTTGGTCAATCCTCACGGATAGACTTTCCGGTTTAAGCCTGGCGCCTTTGCATGCCGGGCAGTAAAGGCTGGACATAAACTTGCTTATTTCTTCTTTCAGATAATCACTGTCTGTCTTGCGGAAGAGCCTTTCTAAATTCGGGATAACCCCTTCAAACGGTTTGCTGCCGATCACTTCATCCGAGCCATAAAGAATTGCTTTTTGTATAGGTTTGGGCAGCTCCTTAAAAGGCTCATCCAGGGAAAAATTTAAACGATGGCTTAGCTCCCTTATTAACCAGCGATAATAAAGGATATAACCTCTGCCTCCCCGCTTCCAGGGATCTATGGCTCCGGCATTAATGCTTTTATTTTTATCCGGGATAATCAGGTCCGGGTCAAATTCAAGTTTAGTGCCTAAACCATTACATTCAGGGCATGCCCCATAAGGGGAGTTAAAGGAGAAATTCCGCG
>JAQUSM010000170.1 GCA_028715095.1 Candidatus Omnitrophota bacterium | reverse complement strand
GCTGTCTTTACCTCCGGAAACGGCAACCGCGATCTTATCGCCGTCGGCAAGCATCTTATAATCCATAATCGCCTTGCCCATGCGCTTAGAGATATAATATTCTGTTCCCTGCAATATTCCCATTAGACTTCCATTCTTCGGCGTACAGCCTTGCGCGCTATCAAAAACTAACAAGCTAATTATATAGTAAATTGAGCTAATATCAATAAATTAAGCCCATCAGAGATAAATTTTATGTCACTAAAGCGATGCCACATGTCAGCCTCTTTAGAGGGCTGGCATGTGGCAGAAGAGAAAATTATTCAGCGTAATTTTTCCGAATAATTAATTACGGTGTAAGCGTAATGGTGACAGAACCAGAGTATGTTCCTGCCGGTGTATCCAGCCCAATTGGTGTTACACCCGTGGCATCAGGGTTTGCTGGATCTCCAGTACCAAGGCCATAATATATACGTAACCAACCGCCCGCTAACGCCGTCCTATCATAAGCGATACTTTGGCTATTGTTGAAACTAACCTTCTGCAGCGGTGAAGATACTGTACTACTAGTTTGCTTAACGAAAGAAACATTAACTTTATTATCCAAATTATTCGCTCCACTAATCATTGAGGCGCGTGTATGTGTCACGGTCCAGATAGTTGCAGTATTATCAACTACGCCAACATCCACAGCATAATAACTTTGATCAGCAGTTGTATAGATATTGTTTACCGGGTCTAAGGCTAAAGTTCCAAAACTGAGAGACGAAGCTGGCGAGAAAGTAGTGCCAATAACCTTGCTCACAACAACGGATAATCCACCAGTCACTGTAGGAACAGTAGCATTAATGGCGATGGTTTGGGCTGCAACAACCCATTTACTTGTTGCAAAAAAAACAACGACTGCTAAAACCAAACAAATAAATATGTTTTTCATTTTTACCCTCCTTGCATTACATTAACCGCTTAGTTTATAATTATTATTCTTAAACCTCTCCCCCTTCCTCTTCAGGTTCCCGTTAACGAACAAGACATGGATAAACCCACCCTGATATCCAAAACACAACCAGAATAACTGCAAATGTATGCAACATACCTATCCTTCCTCACAATCTTATTATAGAGAACGATAGGATAAAATCAATTGTACCTAGGTATAGCCGTTGATTTTACTGTGTAGCGCAGGAATTTCTTTATTGAGTAGTGGTATAGCAGAGAACCGCTAACTTATATCCTGAAGGAAGAGACAACCATCTTGCGTATTTGTTTATTTATCGGATGCCGAAATAGCTGCTCAAGGCTGATTGGCAGGCGCAGAGACCAATTTTTCGGGCTGATCGTGCCGGGGGTATTAGTCCTGTATTGGTAGGAATCCTTCTCAAAAATACCGGCCGGATACAGCCAGTCAACAATGGTATTTATACAAAATACCGCGCTTGCATCCAGGCTTATTTTTAACGCCACCCGCATGATCTCGGCGTCACATTTCTCTCTCATCGGGCCCTTGATCTCAAAATGTTTCCAGAGTTTTTCTTTTTCCCTGTAACTATTTTCATACAAATCTACAAAATCCAGCAGGTGCTCTTTAGGACGGGCTCCTCCTGAAAGCACCCCTTCATTTAAAATGGAAATCAGCTTATCAATTGAATCCACATTTTCCCGCCAGCGTAACCTGCCGTGCTTAGAAAAGGCCTGATCAAAAAGTTTATCTTTAATCCTGCTGAAATCAATCCCGCGCTGGCCGCTGCATTTCCTGATAAACAACCCCTCATCCACTGTCCCTGCCTCATTTTCCCACCAGGCAGGCCAGTTAGTGGTATCATGAGTCGAGAGCATGGCTACGGCAAGCTTTCGATACTCTTCAGGAGCAAGAAAATCATGTTTTGTATTCCAATCCTTTACCCAGCGCTGCACGTCATTTCCGGGAATACCGAATTCACGCAGGGTATCGGTACAACATTTGGGGATTACCCCAAGGTCCTCGGCACAAAGCAGCATTTTAGTGTTTTTTACCAGGATACTTAATATATTACGGCCATGTTCTCCCCAAAGATTTTCATCCTTCGGGTCAAAAAAACCATTTAATCCCTGATTCTCTTCCGGGTCGTTATAAGGAATGCTCCAGATGCGGAAAAGACCGACAACATGGTCAATACGTAAAATATTATAAAATTTTTCTGCATATTTTAGTTTCTCTTTTATGTAAAGATAACCGTCTTTAGCGATGTTGCCCCAGTTATACGTAGGCATACCCCAACGCTGGCCTTTTGCGCAATACATATCCGGGGGAGCTCCGGCTGCGAAATCCAGCTTAAAAAACCCCGGATGCGCCCAGACATCCGCGCTGTCCCGGGAGACCAGAACCGGCAGATCACCTTTCAGGAAAACATCGTTTTGCCGCGCGTAATCCTGCGCAGCCTTAAACTGCTTGGAAAGAACCCATTGCAGCCACATGTGGAAAGTTACCTGCTCAATATTATCCTGCCAGAACTCCTGCAAAGCCTGCCTGTTGCGCAGCTTGAATTTATCCTCCCATTCATACCAGGGCAAACCCTGGTTAAAATCCTTTAACACTTTAAAAAGCGCAAAATCCAGTAGCCAATACGCATTTTCCTTCTGAAAATCCTCAAAAGCAAACTCTTCGCTTAAATCCTGAAGCAGATACACATCCCAGAGCAGG